>NZ_JBSFER010000021.1:0-193527 GCF_053594535.1 Streptomyces sp. NPDC001889 | reverse complement strand
CCTCGCACGGCTCATCAGCCGTAGTTCCCCGAACCTGCTCCCCGGGCACCCCGATGGGCCGTACCTCATCCGCTGCCACCTGGAACGCCACGGCGGGGGAGAGCACGCGGCGATGGTGTGGCCCGTCGCCGGCCAGGGCGAGGGCATGCTCTGGGCGCACTGGAGCACCGCCGGACTGCCCGCCCGTGTCCTCACGCGGCCCGTGTGCCCCGAAACGGACGGCCCCCACAAGGAGTGCGCCCTCTACCAGGGCCACCCGGACGGGCACAGCTACGAACTGACCACGGTTGAGCCGGACGAGCTGCCCGGACCAATCGCCGTGAACCGGCTCAAGACAGCGATCTGGGGCACCAGCACGCACACCGACAGGAACAACTGACCTTGAAATTCCAGGGCCACCGGGTCGGGAAGGGCTTCATCGTCCGAGACCGGGAAGCAGGCGCGGTCCAGGCACTGCTGTGCCCCGTGCGTGTCTGCGTCCGCACGGTCACCGTCGACCTGGGCCGCATCAGAGCCCACGCCCAGTACGGAACAGACCTCCCCTGCCCGGCCTCCGGGATACCCGTGGACGACCGGGCGCGCCACGTCCTCGGAACCAGCCGCCCATGGGAAACCACCTACACCCACAAACCCCGGTAGACCCGCAGACAGGAGACACCCCATGACACGCAACCTGTCCCCGGCGCGCGCAGCCGCACGGGAACGCGTCATCGAAAGCCGTGCCGACGTGGTGGCCCGTTACACGGGTGGCGAGTCCATCGCCTCAATCGCGCGCGTCTACAACGTCGGTGACGTGTGGCTGAAGGATCGGCTCACCGAGTGGCGCACGCCCCTGCGCACCAAAACGGAATCGGTACACGCCGCATGGGCATGGGAACGCGCCCGGAAGGCCGACCAGGTCTCGACCTTCCGGCGCCCCGCCGACTAGCCCCCCCAACTCCCTTCCGGCTGTGCGTGCTGAGGGTCACCACGGCCGGACGGGACCCGCTTCCGCCCTCGGCGAGAACCGGTGAACCGGACTCCCGGAACGCTCGCCCGAGGACGGACCGCACGCCCCGCCGTGACGCCAGGGAGCGGACGCGTGCACCGTCGGACCCAACCGGGCCGGGAAGCACCACAACGAACAGGAGGGTTCAGGCAATGAAGCCGTGGATTCTGGGCGAGTGTGACCACAAGTACGAGAAGTGGAGCGGTGCGGACCGCTGCGTGAAGTGCGGCCACACCCGACGCTGACAACGGACAGAGGGAGGGGTGCCGGTCATCTGGTGCCCCTCTCGTCACCGAGCGAGGAACACATGACTGAACGAGTCGAGTGGGAAAAACTTCCGGCGGCGTTCCGCGACGCCGTGGAACGGCACACCGGGCCGGTGATCGCTTCCGAAAGCGTCGGGAGCGGCTTCAACTGCACTGTGGCACTGGCTGTACACACCCGGAGCAGCGGGCGCCTGTTCCTCAAAGGAGTACGGACATCCGACACGGCCGGGGCGGCGGGGCTGCTCTGTGAAGAGCGGCTGAACGACGCGGTGGGGGGTGTCAGTCCCACCATCCGTCACCGCATCGAGGAGGCCGGCTGGCTCGCGCTGGCGTTCGTCCACGTCGACGGGCGGCACGTCGACTACGGCCCCGGAACGAGTGACCGGGCGGCGCTCATGCGCGTCACGCGCCGTATGCACCGCCTGCGGGCCCCGGCGCACCCCGTTCCGCGGCTCTCGGACCGGTTCGCCGGACATCTGCGCCCCGGGGAAGCAGAAGCGCTCAAGGGCTCACATCTGCTCCACACGGATCTGAACCCGCACAACATCGTGATCAGCCACGCGGGCGGTGACGCGTACATCGTGGACTGGGCCATGCCCGCGCTCGGCCCCGCATGGGTCGATCCGGCGTCCATGGCCGCATGGCTCATGACCTACGGGCATGCGCCGGCGGACGCCCTCGCGTGGCTCCGGGGGACACCGAGCTGGCCACAGGCGGACCGGAAGGCCGTTGAGGCGTTCGTGAACGTCACATGCAGGGAGTTCACCGCAAGCGTGGGAGACAAGGACGCCGAGCCGCGCAACACGCGCTTCCGGCACCTGCTCGACGCGCCGCACTGACGGATGGGGTAGCACCGACCAGCCCGTACCCCACGGTGCTACCCCTCGCCCTGGCCGCCCTCGGCCCCCTCGGGCCGGTCCGCCACAATCGAGCCCTTGCCCCACTCGGTGTAGACCATCCCGCGCTCACGCAGTTCGCGCACCGCCCGCCGCGCCGTCTCCCGAGCCACTCCGAACCGTTCGTACAGCGCGGCTCCCGACGGGATGCGCTCACCAGTGCCGATGCGTCGCTCCCGGATGTCCTCGGCGAGTGCGTAGAGCACCGGCATGTACGGCGCGTACCGGATGTGACGGTCGGGGGCGATCAGGCATAGGGGCCAGCCCAGAGACTCCGCGCCCCCGGCTCACCACCCAGACAGGCAGACAATCCGTACGGGTAGACGAGTTGGACATGTTGGCCTGGCGTGAATCTGGAACACAGAAACGCCCCGGGTGGACCGGTCCTACGCGGTCCACCCGGGGCTCGCCGCGAACAGCTAGTAGAGAGCTGACACGACATGCGAGACCTTATCGCCCGCGCCCTTACGTGGGTGCTGCATCTGCTCCCCTCCCGCCGGCCCGCCGGACGCCACACCGCCCGATACCTCACCGCACACCCCACCACCCCGAAGACCGCCCCGGAGTTCAGCGTGTGGTCCCGCCCCTGGACCGGCTCCAGCGCACGGGAAGCACGCGAGATCTTCCACGCCGAAGAGGCGGCGACGCTCGGCGCGGAACGCCGCGAACGCTACTTCGCGACCGCGTGGGCAGAGCGCGGCTACGACTACCCCTATATCGCCGGGGGCGTGCACCAGGTCCGAGGGGCCGCAGCATGAGCGGCGCCCCGTGGTTCCCGGGCAGATCACCCGCCCGCGCCGAAACATGCTGCCGCTGCGGACGCCGCACCTACGCACCGACCCCGGTACGACAGGTACAGCGCGGAAATTGCCCCATGGTCACCCTGTACGCCTGTCCGGGGCACGCTGTGGCACTCGTCCCCGGCCCGGTCGTCGGTGAGCGCGCATCGGGATGGGTTCCCGTCCCGGTGATGCCCGACCCGCCCGAGTAACCGCCCCCCGCAGACACCAGCCCCGCCCGGACCTCTCCGGGCGGGGCTTTTTCTGTGAGTACCTACTGATTTATGAGTTGCCAGGATGTAGCGTCCATCCGAACCCCCGCGCCTCAATCCCCGGAGGGGCTGGGTTTGGTACTTCCGCCAACTTGGAGGGGGTGCGTTTCGTGCCCTGGCCGGCTGGATGGGGCCGGGTATGTCAGCCCGTCCCGGGGCACCTCCCAGAGGCAGCTCCTGGGAAGTGTGAGGGCGGCCCCCGTGCCACAGGCCCCCGCACCAGACGGCCCCCGCACCCCGTACCCACCTCTCTGTCACCTCTGATCCTGCACCGCCGGTGATGTCGTCGCCCCCGGTTGTGCGGGTTGGGCGTCGGGGGTGACCCGTTCGCCCGTGACGGCGTCGAGGAAGAGGTTCGGGTCCTGGGTGGCGGTCTTGACACTGGTCATCCACACCGGTCGCCAGGTGCCTCGGACTCTCTGCGCGAGGAGCACGGCGGCCTCGGCCGGGGCGCCGGACATCTTCTTCGCCAGACGCATCGCCTCCTCTCGGGAGACGGACACCGGGGGCAGTTCGGGGTCGGGCTCGGGCTTCGACGCGAACCCCATGATCCGGCCGGTCGCGGTGATGGTGATGTCCAGCCGCATGGGCATCATCACGTCGTCGACGTAGCGCCGGTAGGTCAGTACATAGAGCGGAGTTCCCGCCTCGCCCATGCGGTCGAGGGTCCGGCGGCTGCCCGCCGTGCTGTCCGGGAACCACCGGTGGGCGAACTTCGCTCCGATGGTGAGTGCCTGCGCCCGGTTCAGGTCGCCGTCCTCGATGCGGTTGTCGCTGGACCAGGCGCGCTCCAGCGCCTTCTCGGGCCACCGGCCGGTGATCTCGCCGCGGTTGGTGACGACGGTGATGCGCCGGCTCTCGCCGTTGAGGTCGGTGACGGTCTCCTCCGTCCTGGTGCCGGGACCGAAGACCTCCTCCGCGACCTCCGCCATCCACGCGTCCGAACCGTCCAGGGCCAGCAGTTGGTTCTCCCGCGCCCTCTCGGCGGCGACCGCGTCGACGGTGGAGACCGAGGTCTGGAACCAGACGGCCAGGACAGCGGCGCCCGCCAGGGCGATCCCGGTGCCCCACGACCAGTCCCGGAGCGCGCGCTCGGTCCTCGGTGCGCGGGTTCGCAGCCAGAGCGCCGCCGCGCAGGCCCCAGCCACCGCGCCCGTGGCGTTGGCCACGAGATCGGTGGCGCTGCAGGCACGGCCCAGGCTGCCGGTGGCCTGGACGAGTTCCACCGTCCCACTGCCGAGGACCGCGACGGCCGTCACGGTCACGGGACGGCGGAACACGAGTGTTCCCAGGAGCGCGGCCGGCACGAACAGGGCGATGTTCAGCAGCGCACTCGGGGAGGTGAGGAGGCGGGAGGGGGAGCCGGTGTCACAGAGCCCCTCCATGGCGGCCCCGGCGTTCCCCGGCAACAGGGTCACGGTCAGTACTCCCGCCAGGGACACCGCCAGCAGCACCGGGAGGAGGAGGGGGCGTTTGCGGGTGGCCGTGACGAGGGCGGTGGGGAGGGCGAGGAGCACGGCCATCACGCAGAAGACCGGCACGAGGCCGGAAACGGCGCCGATTGACGCTTCAATCATCAGAGTGGTCTTTCCGCGTACTGGAGGGAGGGAGATGGGCAGGGAGTTGCCCGTCTCCCTCCGTCAGTGGGAGATGATCAGCAGAAGGTCAGGGTAGGCGTGGTGTACTTGCCGCTGCTGGCAATCATGTAGCCGGTGGCCTTGCAGTCGGGAGCGTGACTGGCCTTGGGCAGACCGCCCCACGACTTCCCCTTGGTCTGCCCTGCCGATATCGACCGGGCGTCGTCCTTGATCAGCTTCGTCGTGGTCCACAGGGCGAGCTGGATTTGCGTTGTGCTGCCACCCGTCTTCTTGTACTGGGTGGCCGAGAAGAAGACGCTGGGGTTTCCGCTGACGTAGCGGCCGTCCGTAGCCTCGAAGTACAGGATTCCGTTGGACAACTGAGTTTCCGTCGACTTCGCGTGCGCGGCGCTGCCGGCGAACAACACAAGTGCTGCGGTCGCGGCGGTTACCGCCATGGCGCGTCGGATCATGATTCAGCCTCCCGTACGAGTCGCTGCTTCCCTCCTGAGGCGTCCTCAGGTATCGGCGGCGCTCACGGAAAGTACATAGGGAGCTCGCGGGCCGTCCAAGCTTTATGCTCGGTGATGGCGCGGACTGGGCATGTCGAGCGCTGTTATTCGGCCTTACCGAAGAGTCCGATTCCCCCCAGGGCGGGGGCTGGTGAATCAGTTTCAACCATGATCGGCCACTGGATATCACCGACCCGTTTGGCGGGAAAATGGTCGATTCCACTGGGCATCCACCCCACGTTCCCCACTGGGGGCGTCACTTGGCGTGACTGCCTGCCCTGGGTGCCTCGTGTCTTGTTCTCCCCCGAAAGGCAGCTCTGGGACGGTTTGAGGACGGCCCCCGCGCCACAGGCCCCCGCACCAGACGGCCCCCGCACGGCGCGCCCCCCCCAGGGCCCCCCAGGGCTCCCCCGATGTCAGGCGCGGGAGAGGATCACCGTGCCCGCGGAGCAGAACCACCCCCCGGTCCCCGACACCACCCCCACCCGCGGCTCCCCCCGCACCTGGTGCGCCCCCGCCTCTCCACGGAGTTGCCGCACTGCCTCCACCAGCAGGAACAGTCCCCGCATCCCGGGGTGGCACGCGGAGAGGCCGCCTCCGTCCGTGTTCACGGGCAGCTCCCCGGCCGGGCCGATCCGGCCTTCCTCCACGAATGCCCCGCCCTCCCCCTTCGCGCAGAACCCCAGATCCTCCAGGGTCACCAGCGTCATATAGGTGAAGGCGTCATAGATCTCGGCGATATCCATGTCCGAGGGAGTGAGCCCGGCGCGTGCGAACGCCAGCCGGCCCGAGACCGCCGCCGGTGAGACCGTGAAGTCGTCCCATCCGTCCATGGTCGCGTGCGAGACGTACTCCCCGGTGCCGAGCACCCACACGGGCTCCTTGGCCGTATCGGCCACGTACTCCTCCGCCACCAGCAGCACCGCGCACCCCCCGTCGCTGCGGACGCAGCAGTGCAGCTTGGTGAAGGGGTCCGCGATCATCGGGCCGCTCAGCACGTCGTCCACGGTGATCGGTTCGCGGAACATCGCGTCCGGGTTCCGGGCCGCGTGGGCCCGCGCCTGCACGGCGACCGAGGCGAGCTGCTCCAGCGTGGTGCCGTACTCGTGCATATGGCGCCGGGCCGCCATCGCGTACTTGGCGATCAGGGTATGGCCGTACGGCGCCTCGAACTGGAGCGGGCCCCGGGCTCCGAGGGAGAGCCCCGCGGTGCGTCTGCGGGCCTTGATGTCGGCGCGGGCGGTGGAGCCGTAGACGAGCAGGACGGCGTTGGCGTGCCCGGCCGCGATCGCGTCGGCGGCATGGGCCGCCAGCACCTCCCAGGTCGCCCCGCCGACGGAGGTGGAGTCCACCCAGCGCGGCTTGAGCCCGAGGTAACCGGCGACCTCGACCGGGGCGAGCGCACCGAGCCCGGCGGAGGCGAAGCCGTCGACGGCCGAGCGGTCGAGCCCGGAGTCGGCGAGGGCGCGGCGGGCGGCCTGGGCGTGGAGGGTGTAGGGGGTGGGGCCGTCGACGCGACCACAGTCCGAGAGGGACACACCGGCGATGGCGACCTTGCGCGAGAAGGCGGACATGAATCTGACGGTACATCAGATAAGAACGGGCGGGACCACCCCCCGCGCCCCCCCCGCCGGACCCCCGCCCCTCTGGGAATCTGACGCCGCCCGGCCTAATATGACGCGCCGTCAGAGATGGAGGGCTCCCATGGTCACCGCCCGCACCACCCTCACCCCCGAACAGCGCGAGATCAGCCGCACCCTGCGCGAACTGCTGGCCAGGGAGTGCGGCCCGCACGAGGTCAGGGCCGCCACCCGGACCCCCGACGGCCACGACCCGGCCCTGTGGACACTGCTCTCCGGCCGGCTCGGCCTCCCCGGCCTCGCCATCCCCGAGGCGTACGGGGGAGTCGGGTGCGGCCTCCCCGAACTCGCCCTCGCCTGCGAGGAGACCGGCCGTGCCCTCCTCTCCTCCCCGCTGCTGCCGACCGCCGGGCTGGCCGCCCCCCTGATCACCGCGCTCGGCACCCCCGCCCAGCGCGACGGCCTGCTCCCTCGCCTCGCGGGCGCCGCCCTGACCTGCGCCCTCGTCCTCCCGGGCGGCAGCCTCACCACCGCGCTCGGCCTGATCGGCGACAACGCGCCGGGGGAGTGGGCCGGCGGCGGCCGGGCGGGCGGGACGCAGGCCCGGCCCGCCCCCGACGGGGGCTGGCTGCTCTACGGAGAGGCGGGCCAGGTCCTCGCCGGGCACAGCGCCGGACTCCTGCTGGTCGCCGCGCACACCGGCGGCTTCCCCCGGAGCCGGACCCTGCTCTTCCTGGTGCGGGCGGACGCCGCGGGCCTGACCCGCACCCGGCTCACCGCCCTGGACGAGACCCGGCCCCAGGCCCGGATCGAGTTCCGTGACTGCCCGGCCGAACTCCTCGGCGACGACAGCGGTACGGAGGTGCCGGTCGCGCTCGCCGGCACCGGCGCCTGGGCGGCGGCGCTGCTCGCGGCGGAGTCGGTGGGGACGGCCGCCCGCGCGCTGGACCGGACGGTGGAGCATGTCCGGCAGCGGGAGCAGTTCGGCCGCGCGATCGGCTCGTTCCAGGCGGTGCAGCACCGGCTGGCCGATCTCTACGTACGCGTCCAGGCGGCCCGCTCGGCGGCGTACCACGCGGCCCGGGAGCCGGCGGGCGCGGGGCTCGCGCTGGCGCAGTGCCTGGAGACGGCGCGTACGGTGACGGCCGAGGCGGTGCAACTGCACGGCGGGATCGGCTTCACCTGGGAACACGACGCCCAGCTCTACTTCAAGCGGGCCGCCGGCGACGAGCTGCTCTTCGGCCCCGTCCACCGGCTGCGGGACCGGGCGGCCGAGGCGGCCGGCCTCTTCACGGATCTGTACGCCGCGCGCCCGGAGGCGGTCTGATGCCCCGGCCGGCCGGCGCCCCGCTGGGCGTACGACTGGTCCGCAGGCTCTCCTCCACCAGGGCCTTCGCCCGGACGGCACCCCATGTCGTCCCCGCGCTGGACAGCGCCGTCCACCGGCTGACGGGCGGCCGGGCCATGCTGAGCACCCTGATGCTGCCGGGGCTCGTCCTCACGGCCAGGGGCGCGAGGACCGGGCTGCCCCGGGCCATTCCGCTGGCCTGCCTCCCCCGTGAGGACGGTTCCTGGATTCTGATCGGCTCGAACTTCGGGCGGGAGCGCCATCCCGCATGGACGGGGAATCTGCTGGCGCATCCGGAGGCGGAGATCAGCTGGAAGGGGGTGGACGTGGCGGTGCGGGCACGGTTGCTGGAGGGGGAGGAGAGGGAGGAGGTGTGGGAGCGGGTGCTGAGGCTCTGGCCTCCGTACGCCACGTACCAGGCGAGAATCCCCCGCCAGATCCGCCTCTTCGCCCTGACCCGCAGCCCTTCCGGCTGACGCCCCGGGACGGGCCCGCACGGCGCGGGCCCGGTCCGGGGGCTCGGGCCACCGCACCCCGCACCCGAGCGCCCCCGGAACAACCGGCGCCCCCGGAAGAACCAGCGCGCCCGGAGCAACCGGCGCGCCCGGAAGAACCCCTACCCCCCGAGCCCCGAGAAGTCCGCACCCTCCACCCACTCCCCGAACCCCTTCGCCTCACGCCCCAGCGCCCGCCGCACCCCGTCCCCCGGGACCGCGCTTCCGTCCGCCGCGATATGGGCGAGGAAACGGGCCATCAGCTCGGCGAAGTCGCGGGAGTAACCGCGCGCGGTCTGTTCGGCGACATAGGTGTCGTGGTCCACCGGGGTGCAGGTGATCGGCCGGCCGGTGGCGGCGGAGATCCCGGCGACGGCCTCCCGGAAGGTCAGGGCGCGGGGGCCGGAGAGGCTGTACGTCTCGGAGGCGTGGCCGTCCTCCGTCAGCGCGGCGACCGCGACCTCCGCCAGGTCGTCCAGATCGATGAAGGGCTCATGGCCCCCGCCCGTCGGCACACGCAGCTCGCCCTCGGCGAGCGGGACGGAGAACCAGGGCTCCTCGGTGAAGTTCTGGCTGAACCAGGCGGGGCGCAGAATCGTCCACACCAGGCCGGATTCCCGCACGGCCCGCTCCGTGGCGAGCAGCTCCCCGCTGCCGTCGTCCAGCTCCGCGAGAGTGCGGGCCGACAGCAGCACCAGCCGCTCCACCCCCCGCTCCCTGGCGGCCTTCGCGAAGGCGGTGACCTGGCCGGGTGCCTCGGCGGTCTGCGAGTCGACGACGTACACGGCGCGGACACCGGCGAGCGCCGGGTCCCAGGAGCCCTCATCGGTCCAGTCGAACCGCACCGGACCCGACCGGGACGCCGCCCTGGCCCCGATGCCGCGCCGCCGCAGCAGCTCGGCGACCCGGCGGCCGGTCTTGCCGGTGCCACCGAGCACCAGAACGGAGTACGCGGAGGCGGAGGCGGAGGCGGAGGGGGCAGAGGAAGAGGGCGAGGGAGCGGGGAAAGAGGGCGAGGGAGAGGACGAAAGGGGCGAGGGAGAAGAGGTCATGGGTCCAGTCAACCGGGACCGCCCCGCCACGGGGATGCCCCGCCGTCCCCCGGTGATGTCCATCCGTCCCGCCCCGCCCCGGAAGCCCCCGGAAGCCCCCGGAAAACACGCCAGGAAATTGACGGATTACCGCACCGATCGCGCGGCCGGGTGATTGATCGATCCTTATTCCGTTTATACGGGAGTGTCGTCCACTCCCTTCTCTTTCTCCTGCTCAGCCTGTGCACAGAATTTCCGGACAGAGACCTCACAGGAGAACTCGACGTATGAGAGCAATCCTCGCGCGATTGCGACAACGGTCCTGGACCGCAGGCATGGCCTGTGCCGTCCTCGCCGCAGCGGCACCCGCCCTCGCCCTCGGGCCCGGCGCGCTGCCGACCGGTGCCGCACAGGCCCCGGCCGGGAAGATCACCACCACGAAGGCCGTGGCCGCCGCGCCGCTGCCGGGCGGGCTCGGGCCCTGCATTCCGGGCGACTGCCCCGACCCGTTCCCCCCGATCAGCAATGGCCCCATCATGGGGCGCGACGCCAACATCAATGTCTTCGTGGGCAACGACTTCCTCGTACGCGAGCGGGCCGCCGAGGCCGAGGGCAAGGTCGTCGTCCTCGACGACTTCGACCAGAACAAGTCCGCCGGCGGCAGTGTCATCTACAACGTCGGCATCGTCGGCGTCGGCTCCCGGGTCCCGCCCCCGGACGGTTCGGACTTCCTGACCACCGGCGGCGATGTCACCATCGCCCCCGGTCAGCGGCTGCTCGCCGAGGGCGGGGTGGTCCGCCACGCGGGCACCGCCACCGGCACCATCATCGCCGACGACGTCATCCAGGACCCGAACGCGGCGGCCCCCTACCTCGCCCTGCGGGATCAGCTCACCGACGCCAGCCAGTGCTACGCCCGGGACGAGAACGGGCCCCGGCCCGCCACCGGCACCGCCGTCAACAACGGCAGCGAGACGGTCTTCACCGGCGACGGCACCTCGGCTCTCCAGGTCTTCAACGTCGACTTCAACATGACCACGGCGAGCGGCGGGCAGCAGGGACTGACCTTCGCCAACATCCCCGCCACCTCCACCGTGCTGATCAATGTCGTCGGCGCCAACCGCTCCATCAACACCTACAGCGGGGAACTCACCGACGGCAGTTCGTTCAACGCGCTGCGCGAGCGGCTGCTGTGGAACTTCCCCGACGCCACCGCCGTGGGGCTGCGCGGCACGGGACAGTTCCAGGGCAGTGTCCTGGTCGGCAACCAGGCCTCCACGACCACGGTCACCCTCCCCGGGGTGAACGGCCGCTTCTTCTCCACCGGCTCCCTCACCCACACCAGCGTGGTCGGCGGCGGTGGCGGCCAGGAGTTCCACGCGTACCCCTTCAACGGCGATCTGCCGGACTGCGAGGCCGTCCCGGTCACCGCTCCCGTGCGGGTCGTGAAGCGGGACAGCGAGACCCTCGCCCCGCTCGCGGGCGCCACCTTCGAGCTGTGGGAGGAGACCAACGGCGTCGCGGGTCTCCAGACCACCGGCGCCACCCCGGACACCCAGGTCGGTGACGAGTGCGTCACGGGCGCCGACGGCGTCTGCTCCCGTACCGTCATCCTCGGTACGTACTACTGGCGCGAGACGGCCGCACCACCGGGGTACGACCTCCCGCTGAACCCGGTCTTCGGCCCGCTGGTCCTCGGCCCGGACAATGTCCCCGACGGGGTCACGGTCAACGCCGACAACAGCAGGACCCCGGTCACCGGCGAGGTGTCCGTCGAGAAGACGGACGCGGTCACCGGCGCTCCCCTCGCGGGCGCGGTGTTCGAGCTGTGGGAGGACACCAACGGGGTCGCCGGTCTCCAGACCTCCGGCTCCAACCCCGACACCCAGTTCAACGGCACCTGCACCACCGACGCGATCGGCGAGTGCGCCTTCACCGTCGAGACGGGCACCTACTACTGGCGCGAGATCACCCCGCCGCCCGGGTACGACCTCCCCGGCGACCCGGTCTTCGGTCCGCTCGTCCTCACCGAGGAGAACGCGGCGGGCGGCGTCAATGTGAACGTCGAGAACACCCAGACCCCGGCGATCACCGGCGATGTCACCGTCGTCAAGACCGACGCGATCACCGGCGACCCGCTCGCCGGAGCCGGCTTCCAGCTGTGGGAGGAGACCAACGGCGTTCCCGGTCTCCAGACCTCCGGAGCCGACCCCGACACCCAGATCGGCGCGGTCTGCACCACGGGCGCCGACGGCGTCTGCACCCGCAATGTCGAGATCGGGACCTACTACTGGCAGGAGACCTCGGCACCGCCCGGGTACGACCTCCCGGTGAACCCGGTCTTCGGTCCGCTGGTGCTGACCGCCGAGAACGCCGCCGACGGCGTATCGGTCACCGCGCAGAACGCGCAGACCCCCGTCATCGAGGGTGATGTGACGGTGGTCAAGACGGACGCCGCCACCGGTGACCCGCTGGCGGGCGCGGTGTTCGAGCTGTGGGAGGAGACCAACGGGATTCCGGGTCTCCAGACCACGGGCGCGGACCCCGACACCCAGAACAACGGTCCCTGCACCACCGTCGCGAGCGGTGAGTGCACCCGTACGGTCGAGGTCGGTACGTACTACTGGCGGGAGATCACGGCGCCGCCCGGGTACGACCTGCCGGCGAACCCGGTCTTCGGTCCGCTGGTGCTGACCGAGGAGAACGCCGCCGACGGCGTCACCGTCACGGCGGAGAACACCGCCACCCCGGCCGTCACCGGCGATGTCACCGTCATCAAGACGGACGCCGCCACCGAGGCCCCGCTGGCGGGCGCGGTGTTCGAGCTGTGGGAGGAGACCAACGGCATCCCCGGTCTCCAGACCACGGGCGCGGACCCCGACACCCAGAACAACGGCACCTGCACCACGGGCGCCGACGGCGAGTGCACCCGCACCGTCGAGGTCGGCACGTACTACTGGCGGGAGATCACCGCGCCGCCCGGGTACGTCCTCCCCGCGGAGCCGGTCTTCGGTCCGCTGGTGCTGACCGCCGAGAACGCCTCCCAGGGTGTCACCGTGAACGCGGAGAACACCCAGACCCCGGCGATCACGGGCGAGGTGTCCGTCGTCAAGGTCGACGCCGCCACCGGTGACCCGCTGGCGGGCGCGGTGTTCGAGCTGTGGCACGAGACGAACGGCGTCGAGGGGCTCCAGACCTCGGGTCCGAACCCGGACAGCCAGATCAACGGTCCCTGCACCACACCGGCGAACGGCACCTGCTCGGACACGGTCGAGGTCGGTACGTACTACTGGCGGGAGATCACGGCGCCGCCCGGGTACGACCTGCCGGCGAACCCGGTCTTCGGCCCGCTGGTCCTCACCGAGGAGAACGCCGCCGACGGTGTCTCGGAGACCGCGCAGAACGACCGGACGCCCGTGATCACGGGCGAGGTGACGGTCGTCAAGACGGACGCCGAGACGGACGCCGCCCTCGCGGGCGCGGTGTTCGAGCTGTGGGAGGAGACCAACGGGATTCCCGGTCTCCAGACCACCGGAGCGAACCCCGACACCCAGAACAACGGCACCTGCACCACGGGCGCCGACGGCGAGTGCACCCGCACCGTCGGGGTCGGTAGCTACTACTGGCGGGAGATCACCGCGCCGCCGGGTTACGACCTGCCGGACAACCCGGTCTTCGGTCCGCTGGTGCTGACCGCCGAGAACGCCTCCCAGGGCGTGATCGTCAACGCCTCCAACACCCCGACCCCCGCCGTCACGGGTGACGTGACGGTCGTCAAGGAGGACGCGGAGAGCGGCGACCCGCTGGCCGGCGCGGTGTTCGAGCTGTGGGAGGAGACCAACGGCATCCCCGGTCTCCAGACCACCGGCGGAAACCCCGACACCAAGGTCGGTGCCAACTGCACCACGGGTGCCGACGGCGAGTGCACCCGCACCGTCGGCGTCGGTACGTACTACTGGCGGGAGATCACGGCGCCGGCCGGGTACGACCTGCCGGCGAACCCGGTCTTCGGTCCGCTGGTGCTGACCGAGGAGAACGCCGCCGACGGCGTCACCGTCACGGCGGAGAACACCGAGACCCCCGTGGTCAGGGGCGATGTGACGGTCGTCAAGGAGGACGCGGACACGGGCGAGACGCTCGCGGGCGCCGTCTTCCAGCTGTGGGAGGAGACCAACGGCATCCCCGGTCTCCAGACCACCGGCATCAACCCGGACACCACCGTGGGCGCCCCGTGCACCACCGGTGCCAACGGGGTCTGCTCCCGCACGGTGGAGCTGGGCACCTACTACTGGCAGGAGACGGCGGCTCCGCCCGGCTACGACCTGCCGGCGAACCCGGTCTTCGGACCGCTGGTGCTCACCGCGGCCAACGCCCCCCAGGGCGTCACCGTGACCGCCGACAACACCAAGTCGCCCGAGGTCAAGGGCAGGATCACGCTCCACAAGACCGACGCCAAGAACGGCCGTGACCTGGCCGGCGCGGTGTTCGAGCTGTGGGAGGAGACCAACGGGGTTCCCGGTCTCCAGACCACGGGATCGGGCGGCAACCCGTCCGACACCCCGGTCGGCAACGGCTGCTCCACGGACGCCGAGGGGACATGTCTCTTCGACAACCTGGATCTCGGGACGTACTACCTGCTGGAGACCGATGTGCCCGAGGGCTATGTGCTCCCGGACAACCCGGTCTTCGGTCCCTTCGAGATCACCGCGGAGAACGCCGCCGACGGAGTGACCGTCGACATCGCCAACAAGCGCGGTGAGCCCGGCAAGGGCAAGGGCGACAAGGGAGGCCGGGTCCTGTCCCACAAGGGCTGACCGGGGAACTTCCTGAAGTCCCGTGAGGGCGTGGGTGGGCCGACCGGCCCGCCCGCGCCCTCACCGGTTTGGCCCGCCGCCTGGGGCGGACCCCGGCGTCCGCTGATACCTGTGGGTGGGGGGCCAACGGGATCGGAGTACGGATATGCGAGGAAGGTCCGGCAGGACGAACAGGCCGCCCGGCGGGTCCGGCGGTATACGGGCCGCCGACGGGTACCCGGCGCGGGCGCCCGGCACCGCCACCCCACCACCCGCACCACCCCCGGTCTCACCACCCGCACCCGCACCCGCTCCGGGCGCGCGGCGCACGGCCGCCCGGTCCGCCGCCGCCCTCGTCCTGGCCGCGGCGGCCCTCACCGCCGGCCTCGCCGCCCCCGCCCGCGCGGCGGCCCACGGCACCGGCGGGGCCACCGCCACCGCCCGGTCCGCCGCCCCCGCGCCCTGCGCCGCCCGCACCGGGCCCTATCAGCGGCCCGTGGAGGAGTATCTGGGGCGGCCCGTGGACGGCGTCCAGTCCACCGCCGACTGCGAGGCCATCCGCACCTTCCAGACCCAGCAGGCGCTCACCCCCGCCGACGGGTACGCCAACCTCGCCACCCACCGCTGGATCGTCGCCCTCAAGGCCCGCGCCAACCCCAATGAGGCCGGGGACTGCCCGGTCCGCTCCCACCGCGTGACCTGCGTCGACCTCGACCGCCAGCTTCTGTGGGTGCAGCGCGGCACCCGGGTGGTCCTGCCGCCGGTGCCGATCCGCACCGGGCGCGACAGCGAGGAGACCCGCCTCGGCTGGCACTCCATCTACTGGCGCAGCAAGGACCATGTCTCCACGATCTACAACAACGCGCCCATGCCGTACGCCCAGTTCTTCGACGGGGGGCAGGCCCTGCACGGCCGTCTCGACGATCTCTACGACGGCGGGGGCTCCGCGGGCTGTGTGAATCTGCGCCTGGCGGACGCGGAGGCGCTGTGGAATCTGCTGGGCATCGATGACCAGCTCTACATCTGGGGCGTCAAGCCGGGGACGGACGGCTGAGCCCGGGCCGCCTCCCCGAGGGGCGGTGACCTTCGGAGCGGGACCCGCGCCCGGGGCGCGGGTCCCTACTTCGTGGGCTTGCGGCCCGTGATGCCGAGGTGCACCAGCAGGGCGAGGTTCGGCTTCAGCTCGGCCTGCTTCACACCCCAGGTGGTGAAGCCCTTCTGGTGCGAGGCGACCGCGGCCAGCATCGCGACCAGCGAACCGGCCATCGCGGCGGGGCTGACGTCCTTGTCCACCCGGCCCTTGGCCTGGAGCTCCTTCACCGACTCCGTGAGGGAGTTGGTGACCGAGTTCAGGATCTTCATACGGATCTTGTAGAACCGCTTATCGCCCTCGGCGGCCCCCAGGTCCACGACCCGCAGGATCGCGTCATGGCGGCGCCAGAAGTCGAGAAAGCCCTCGACCAGGTCCTCGGAGGTCTGCCAGGCCGCTTTCCCGGCCCAGCTCCGCCCGGAGACCAGAGCGGTGAGCCCAGCGCCCTCTTTCGCCATTTCCTCGGCGATTTCGAGAACGGCGCCCTCGACATCGGGGAAATACTGATAGAAGGTCGCGGGTGACGTGCCCGCCTTCCGGGCCACGTCGATGACCTTGACGTCCCGGTACGGCGACGAGCTGAGCATCTCGCTGAGGCAGTCGAGCAGCTTCTGCCGCGTCGCCTGCCCACGTCGTCCGGCCACCCGGCCGTCGACAGTGCGTACTTGTCCTGTCATGCCGTCAGCTTACCGACGGGTGATCGGCGCGCGATTCGGCCGACTGCAAATGGGGTGCGGGCCGGGCGGGCGGTCGACGCCCGGGGAGTGATCAAATGTTCGATTTCATCCGCTGCGATGCCCGCGATGCCCCGTTAGCGTGAGGGCAGTGCGCGTGTGACGAGCACCACGGCGGGCGACGGAAGGAGTCGGGCCCATGGCCGCATTTCCGGAGGGTACGCCGTGCTGGGTGGACGCGGCGCTCCCCGACACCGAGGCAGGGGCGCGTTTCTACGGGGAACTGCTCGGCTGGACCTTCCACCGCGGCGACGGCCCCCGGGTGGACGCCCGCTCCGACGGCGCGCTCGTCGCCGCGCTCGCCCCGAAGGGGGACGGCCGGATGCCCACGGTGTGGAGCGTCTACTTCGCCACCGACGACGCCCACGCCCTCGCGGCCCGGATCACGGCGGCCGGCGGACAGGTGATCACCTCGCCGGTGCCCGTGGGCCGGTACGGCACCGTCGCCGTGGCGGCCGACCCCGGCGGGGCGGTCTTCGGGCTCTGGCAGGCCGGTGAGCGGGCGGGCTTCGAGACGCGGGGCGTCCCCGGCGCGTACTGCTGGACCGAGGTCTACACCTGGGACAAGGAGCGGGTCGACCCCTTCTACGAGGAGGTCTTCGGCTTCACCGGGACCGATCTGCCCCGGGGGCCCGCCGTGCCCCCGGACCCCGACCCCGGCGACACCATGGACATCCGCCTCTGGTCGCCCCGGCCCGCCGCCGGATTCCCGGACGGCCAGGACGGCCAGGACGGCCCGGACGCCCCGGCGGGAGCGGGGGCGGGGGCGGGCGGCGGGAACGCCGTCGCGGGCCGCTGTGTTCTCACCGACGCGTTCCCGTCCGAACTGCCCGGTCATTTCCTTGTCTATTTCTGCGTCAAGGATTGCGATGCCGCCGCCGCGACCGCCGTCCGGCTCGGGGGACGCGTCCAGGCACCTCCCTTCGACATCCCCTACGGACGAATCGCCGTACTCACGGACAACCAGGGAGCCTTGTTCGCCGTACTGGCCGAGACCTGACCGGTGTCCGGCGCGCAACCCACTGGCCCGAATCCGGGTTCTGTGCCCGAAAGCGGGTGAGACACCCCGATCCGCCCCCGGGTTCGCCACCGTGGCCTCGGACAGGAAGAATCAGGGTGGGTACCGCCGCTGAGGGTCTCGGTGGTGAGAGAGGGACCCGCTACGGGGAGGTGGCAGGCAGGTATGGAGCAGCTGACGCAGCACGATCCGAGACGGATCGGTCCGTTCGAGGTGCTGGGCCGGCTCGGAGCCGGGGGCATGGGGCTGGTCTATCTCGCCCGGTCGGCGTCCGGCCGCCGGGTGGCGATCAAGACCGTGCGCACCGAACTCGCCGAGGACCAGCTGTTCCGTGTCCGCTTCACCCGCGAGGTGGAGGCCGCCCGCGCCGTCAGCGGCTTCTACACGGCGGCGGTGGTGGACGCCGATCCACGCGCCCCCGTCCCCTGGCTCGCCACGGCCTATGTCCCCGCCCCCTCTCTTGAGGAGATAGTGAACGAGTGCGGGCCCCTCCCGGCCCAGGCGGTCCGCTGGCTCGCGGCCGGGATCGCCGAGGCACTCCAGTCGATCCACGGCGCCGGCCTGGTCCACCGCGACCTCAAGCCGTCGAATGTCCTCGTCGTCGAGGACGGGCCGCGCGTCATCGACTTCGGTATCGCGTCCGGGGTCTCCAACACCCGGCTCACCATGACCAATGTCGCCGTCGGCACCCCGGCGTACATGTCGCCGGAGCAGGCCCGCGACTCGCGCAGCGTCACCGGCGCCAGCGATGTCTTCTCCCTCGGCTCCACCCTGGTCTTCGCGGCCACCGGGCACGCCCCCTTCCACGGCGCCAACCCCGTCGAGACGGTCTTCATGCTGCTGCGCGAGGGCCCCGACCTGGAGGGGCTCCCGGCCGAGCTGCGCCCGCTGATCGAGTCCTGTATGCAGACGGACAAGACCCGGCGGCCCAGCCCGGAGGACCTCCAGTCGCAGCTCGCCCCGCATCTGTTCGCCTCCGGCGGCGACGACAGCGGCACGGCGTCGGCCTGGCTCCCGGGCTCGGCCACGGCCATGATCGAGCTGCGCCGGGGCGGCGGCCGGACGCTGGCGCCCGCCGTGCCCGCCCTCCCCCCGCAGGCCCCGCCGATGCCCTCCGCCCCGCCGCGCGCCGCCCCCGACTGGGACCCGGCGCCCCGCCCGGCGGCGGGCGACCCCCGCACCGGCGCCCCGGCCGGCGCCGGTCCGGTGCGCCTCCCCGGAGTCGGCGTCCCGATCGGCCCCGGCCCCCGGGCCGCCGACCCGGCCCGCGCCTCGGTCGGCCAGGCGGGCCCGGCGACCGGCTGGATTCGCCCCCCGGCCGGACTGAGCGGCCGGACCCCGGCGACCGCGCCCGTACCCGCCCCGGCGCCGCCACCCCCGTCCCCGGCCCCGCCCGCCGGCCCCGCGCACTGGCGGCCGTGGCGCTTCCGCATGTCCAACGACGTCTGGGGCACCCCGGTCGTCGCGGGGGATCTGCTGTACGTCACCTCCTTCGAGGTCCACGCCCTCGACGTGGCCACCGGCCGCCGCCAGTTCAAGACCAAGGACGTGGCCTGGGCCATGGCCGTCGACGGCGGCCGGATTCACGCCTCCGACGGCCCGAGTCTGTACGCCCTCGACGCGACGACCGGCCAGGAGCGCTGGCGCCTCCAGGCGGACGCCTGGGTGTACTCGCTGCGGACCGGGCGGGGGACCGTGCTCACCGGGACGCGCGGCGGCGGCGTCCAGGCCTGGGAGGCGTCCAACGGCGAGAAGCTGTGGGAGCTGGCCGGCGCGCAGACGGACTTCGAGACACCGGAGGCCGGGCCCGTCATCCACGAGGACACCGTCTACGTCTGGAAGGACGCCAGGCTGCGCGCGCTGGAGGCGCGGACCGGGGCCGAGCGCTGGTCCTACCCCATCGGCGACGCCGCCTCCTGCGGCGGGGTCCCCGTCCGGGTGCACCCCGCGCCGGACGGCCAGGTCTATGTCTCGGCCGGCACCCGGGTCCTGGCCATCGAGTCCGCGTCCGGGCGGGTGCGCTGGCACTTCGAGGCGCCCGCCGTCTTCCTCTCCGCGCCGGCCTTCGCCCCCGGGCCCGCCGTCACCGGCGGCGGGGTCTATCTCGCCGACTACCTCGGCACGGTGTACGCGCTGGACGCGGCGACCGGGAAGGACCGCTGGCGCATCGCCACCGAGTCCCGCCAGTCCGCCGAACCGGTCCTGGTCACCGGCGGGAACGTCCATGTCGGCAGCGGGAGCGCGCTCTACACCCTGGACGCGGTGACCGGCACCCCGATGTGGCGCTTCGCCGCGGGCGGCGAGGTCATCGGGGCGCCGGTGGTGGCGGACGGGCGGGTGCACTTCGGCTCGGCGGACCATGTGCTGTACACGCTGGACGCCGCGGGCGGGCAGTTGCGGTGGAAGCTGGCGACGGGTGGGGAGATCACCGGGGCGCCGGTGGTGAGGGGTGGGGTGGTGTACGCGTGCAGCAAGGACCGCTGTGTGTACGCCCTGGACGCGGTGAAGGGGACGGCGACGGGCCGCCCCCGCTGACCACCACTGGCGGCCCCCCTCCCACCGGCGTACCGTCATTCCCGGCGGCCGCCGCCCCGTCCCCCTTCCGTGACCGGAGCGACGGCCGTCCCGCACCCACCCTCTCCGCCGTTCGAGCCGCACCACCCGAGCCCCTCGGGGCAGGCCGAGGCGCACATTCCAGCCCCGCCGGCGTTTGAGCCGCACCACCCGAGCCTTTTGGGGTGGGCCGAGGCGCACATTCCAGCCCCGCCGGCGTTTGAGGCGCACCACCCGAGCCTTTTGGGGTGGGCCGAGGCGCACATTCCAGCTCCTCCGGCGCGTGAGCCGCACCACCCGAGCCTTTTGGGGTGGGCCGAGGCGCACATTCCAGCCCCGCCGGCGTTTGAGGCGCGGGGGTTCGGGGGCTGGCCCCCGACCGTGGCCCGCACTGTGCGGGGTCCTGTGGCACAGGGTCCGTCCTCAAACTCCCCCAGAGCTGCCTCCGGGAGGTGCCCCCAGACGGGCTGGGTTTGTGCGGGGTCCGTCCTCACATGCCGGATGGGACGGGGCGCTCGGGGCCCGGGATCACGTATCACCGGGGGGTGGGGCAACCCTGGCGCGGGCCCGGGGGTCAAGCAGACACGCGGCCGGCCCCCGGGGGCCCCGCGGCCCCCGTCTCCCGACCCAGAGGCCCCACATGACCCGCCGCACCCCCACCCTCCTCGCCGCCCTCGCCGCCCTCACCCTCCCCCTCCTCACCCCGGCCCCAGCCGCCGCCACCCCCACCCCCACCCCCATCCCCCCGCAATCCCCCCCTCTCAAGGACGACTTCAACGGCGACGGCTACCAGGACCTCGCCATCGGCGCCCCCCGGGCGGCCGTCGACGGAAGGAAGTCCGCGGGCCACATCGCGATCGTCCACGGCACCAAGTCCGGCCTGGAGGAGAACGCCCAGCAGAGCATCCGGCGGGGCGCGGACCGCATCCCCGGCCCGGCCCGGGCCGATGACCTCTTCGGCAGAGCCCTCACCTCGGCCGACTTCGACCGGGACGGCTGCGCCGACCTCCTCGTCGGCGCCACCGCCACCGAGGAGTCGGAGCGCCCGCTCACCCTGGTCTGGGGCAGCCGGAAGGGACTCGCGGGCGGCCCCGTCCCCGCGGTCCGCCTCGCGGGCGGCGAAGCCTTCCTCACCAGCGGGGACTTCGACGGCGACGGCCACCAGGACGCCACCACGTCGGACGAGCGCGGCACCCTCACCGTGCTGTACGGGCCCTGGGCCAAGGACGGCACCCCCGCCCGCACCTCGGTCACCGCACCCGGCGAGGACGACCACGCGGACCGGATGACCTCCCTCACCGCCGGCGATGTCAACGGCGACGGGATCACCGACGCCGTCGGCCTGTTCGGCGACCCGGGCAACTCCCACGGCGCCGCCTCCCTCGCCTACTGGCCGGGCAGCGCCACCGGACTGAGCCGGACCCGCGCGGAGTTCTGGCGCCCCGGACGCGGCCCGGTGACGGGTGACGCGCTCGCCGTCGGCGAGATCGACCGGGACGGCTACGCCGATATCGTCGTCAGCCGCACCCACCGGGAGACGGACGAGTCGACGACCCCTCCCGGCGGCCAGGTCACCCATCTCCCCGGGTCCCCGCTCGGCCCGGACATCACCCGTGCCCGGGACTTCGACCAGGACAGCCCCGGTGTCGCGGGCACCTCCAAGGACCTCTGGCGCTTCGGATCGGATCTCTCCATCGGCGACATGAACGGCGACGGCTACGGCGAGCTGGCCATCGGCGTCGAGGGCAGGACCGTCGCCGGCAGGAAGAACGCCGGCGGTGTGGTCACGCTCCGGGGCAGCAGGCACGGCCTGCTGACATCCGGCACCCGAAGCCTCACCCAGGACACGAAGAGGGTGGACACCCAGGCGGAGACGGACGACCGCTTCGGCTCCCGCACCAAGCTCGTCGACTTCAACGGCGACGGCCGGAGGGAGCTCGCGGTCACCGCCGAGGGCGAGAACCGGTCGACCGGCATGGTCTGGCTCTTCCGCTCCAACCGCTCGGGCCTCACCCCGGACGGCTTCTTCGTCCACGCGAGCGACGGCGGCATGGCCGCCGCCCCCGGCGACCGCTTCGGCAGCCAGTACACCTCCTGACCGGCCGGTCGCGGGCCCCCGCCCGGGGCCCGCGACCCGCGGACCGTCAGCGCACCCGCCCCTCCCGCAGCTCCCCCTTCAGCACCTTCCCGCCCGCGTTGCGCGGCAGCCCCGCGACGAACTCCACCTCCCGCGGCACCTTGTAGTTCGCCATCTCCCGGCGCGCCCAGTCGATCAGCTCGTCCGCCGTGACCGTCGCACCCGGCCGCCGCACCGCGTACGCCCTCCCGACCTCGCCCAGCCGTCCGTCCGGCACCCCGACCACCGCCACGTCCGCGATGTCCGGGTGGAGCGCGAGGAGCTGCTCTATCTCCGCCGGGTAGGCGTTGAACCCGCCGACGATGAACATGTCCTTGATCCGGTCGGTGATCCTCAGGTTGCCGTCCGCGTCCAGCACACCCACGTCCCCGGTGCGCAGCCAGCCGTCCCCGTCCAGGACGGCGGCCGTGGCCCCGGGGTCCTCGAAGTACCCCCGCATCACCTGGTGTCCGCGCACCAGCACTTCCCCGGGCTCCCCGGGCCCTCCCGGCTCCCCCGACCCGGTGACCACCCGGACCTCGGTGCCGGGGACGGGGCGCCCGGAGGTGCCGGCGACGGTGGCCGGGGAGTCGTCCCGGCGGCACATGGTGACGATGCCGGACGCCTCGGAGAGCCCGTACGCGGTCAGGACCGTACCGATCCCCAGCTCCTCCCGCAGCCGCTCCACCAGCCGCAGCGGCACCACCGCCGCACCCGTCACCACCAGCCGCAGCGACGAGAGGTCGTAGCGGTCGCGCGCGGGGTGGTCGAGCAGCGAGCGGTGCAGCGCCGGCGGACCGGGCAGTACGGTGATCCGCTCGGCGGCGACCTGCGCGAGGGCGGCCCGGGCGCTGAACACCGGCTGCGGCACCATCGTCGCGCCGCGCGTCAGCGAGGCGATGATCCCGGCCTTGTAGCCGAAGGTGTGGAAGAAGGGGTTCACGATCAGATAGCGGTCGCCCTCCCGGAGCCCGGCCAGCTCGCTCCAGACGCCGTAGCAGCGCAGGGTCTGGGCATGCGTGATCATCGCGCCCCTGGGGCGGCCGGTGGTGCCGGAGGTGAAGACGATGTCCGAGAGGTCCCCGGGCCCGACCGAGTCCGCCCGCTCGCGGACCTCCCGGGCGCTCACCCCCGCGCCCCCGGCGAGGAAGGCGCGCCAGGTGCGGTAGGGCTCGGGGGCGCTGTCGCCGAGGACCACCACCTGCTCCAGCCCGGGGAGCGGGACCCCGGAGCGCCGCAGCGCGGCGATGTAGGAGGTGCCCAGGAACGTGCCGGTGACGAAGAGCAGCCGCACCCGGCCGCGCCGCAGCACATCGGCGGCCTCGCCGCCCTTGAAGCGGGTGTTCAGCGGCACCAGCACCGCCCCCGCCATGACCGTGCCGAGCGCGGAGACGATCCAGTCGAGGGTGTTGGGCGCCCAGATCGCGACCCGGTCGCCCCGCCGGACCCCGGCGGCCAGGCACGCGGCGGCGGCCCGCTCCACCCGCTCGCCCAGCGCGGTGTACGAGAGGCGGGTGCGGCCCTCCACGACGGCCTCGCGCTCCCCGTACCGCGCGGCGGCCTCCCGCACCAGTGCCCCGACCGTGCCCCACTCCAGGTCGCCGCGCATCGGGTCGGGCAGGGGATCAGGCAGGGGATCACGCATGGAAACCGCCTCCGCACGCTGGCTGACTATCCGTCAGATTAGCGGTAGCCTGACGCGCTGTCAGCCATCGGGATCGAACGGCGGAGGTGCCCGTGACCGGTCTCAAGGACGCGGCGGCGATAGCCGGGATCGGCCGCACCGCCTTCGCGAAGAGGCTCCCCGAGCCGGAGAAGACCCTGGCCTGCCGGGCCGTCGTCGCCGCTCTCGACGACGCGGGGATCGCCGCGTCGGAGGTCGACGCGTTCGCCTCGTACACCATGGAGGAGACCGACGAGGTCGAGATCGCCAAGGCCATCGGCGCCGGCGATGTCACCTTCTTCTCCCGGGCCGGCTACGGCGGCGGGGGTTCCTGCGCCACCCTCGCCCATCTCGCCGCCGCCATCGCCACCGGACAGGCGAGCGTCGGCGTGGCCTGGCGCTCCCGGAAGCGCGGCAGCGGCCCCCGCCCCTGGCGGAACACCGCCGCCCAGCTCCCCGTACCCGCCCAGTGGACCCGGCCCTTCGGGCTGCTGCGGCCCGCCGACGAGATCGGGATGCTGGCCCGGCGCTATATGCACGAGTACGGCGCCACCCGCGATCACTTCTTCAATGTGGCGCTCGCCTGCCGCAACCGGGCCAACCAGAACCCGGCGGCGATGATGTACGAACGGCCGCTCACCCGGGAGATGTACATGACCTCCCGGTGGATCAGCGAGCCGCTCTGTCTCTTCGACAACTGCCTGGAGACCGATGGCGCGCTCGCCTGTGTGATCGTCTCCGCCGCGCGGGCCCGGGACTGCCGGCAGCGGCCCGTCTACATCCACTCCGTCGCGCAGGGGCTGCCCGCCCAGCACCACGGGATGGTCAACTACTGGAACGACGACCCGCTCACCGGGCCCGCCTGGACCGCCGCCCGGCAGCTCTGGAAGTCCGCCGACTTCGGCCCCGAGGACGTCGATGTCGCCCAGATCTACGACGCGTTCACCCCGCTGATCCCGCTCTCCCTGGAGGGGTACGGCTTCTGCGGGCGCGGCGAGGGCGCGGCGTTCACCGAGGGCGGCGCGCTGGAGATCGGCGGGCGGCTGCCGCTGAACACCTCCGGCGGCGGGCTCAGCGAGGCGTATGTCCACGGCTTCAACCTGATCACCGAGGGGGTCAGCCAACTGCGCGGCACCTCCACCGCGCAGGTACCGTCCGCCGCCACCTGCCTGGTCACGGCGGGCGAGGGCGTACCCACGTCGGCCGTGCTGCTGAGGAGCTGAGATGCCGCTGCTGGAACCGGTACCCGACGACGACGGCGCGCCGTTCTGGGAGTACGCGGCCCGGGGCGAACTGCGCGTCCAGACCTGCCGTCCCTGCGGTGAGCCGCGCTTCCCGCCCCGGCCGTGCTGCCCGCGCTGCCAGTCCTTCGGCACCGCGTGGCGGCTGATGAGCGGCCGGGGCAGGATCTGGTCGTACGTGGTGCCGCACCCGCCGCTGCTGCCCGGGTACGCGGAGCTGGCCCCGTACAACACCGTCCTGGTGGAGCTGGCCGACGCGCCGCGCATCCGGCTCGTGGGCAATGTGGTCTCCGCGCCGGACGCCCCGCTGAACTCGGTCGACCCGGCCCGGCTGCGGATCGGGGCGGCGGTACGGGTCGCGTTCACCGCGCCCGGACCCGGCGGCGGGGTCCGGCTGCCGCGCTGGCAGCTGGAGCGGGCATGAGTCTGCGGGTGGACCTGACGGAGGTCGGGGAGACGGGGGTCGCGGTCGTCGCCCTGGACCGGCCCGAGAAGCTCAACGCGATCGACCTGGAGACGGCGGGGCGGCTGGGCGAGGTGTGGCGGGAGTTCCGCCACGACGACGCGGTACGGGCGGTGGTGCTCACCGGCACCGGGACCCGGGCCTTCTGCACGGGGATCGACCGCGCGGTGGAGGTGCCGCAGCCCGGCTCTCCGTACTCGATCGACGATCCGCTGATCGCGATCGGCCCCAAGGCCAACGACCTCTGGAAGCCGGTGATCGCGGCGGTGGAGGGGATGGCGTGCGGCGGGGCGTTCTATCTGCTGGGGGAGTGCGAGTTCCTGGTGGCCTCGCGGACGGCCACCTTCTTCGACCCGCACACCACCTACGGGATGGTCAGCGCGTACGAGTCGGTGTATCTGGCGCAGCGGATGCCGTACGGGGAGGTGGCGCGGCTGGCGCTGATGGGGACGGCCGAGCGGATGCCCGCGCGGCGGGCGCACGAGGTGGGGCTGGTCTCGGAGCTGGTCGAGCCCGGGGAGGCGCTGGTGGGGGCGGTGCGGGTGGCGAGGGTGGTGGCGGGGTATCCCGCGGGGGCGGTGCAGGGGACGGTGCGGGCGGTCTGGGCGGCGGGGGAGGTCGCCCGGGCCCATGCCTTCGCCCTGGCCCCGCACCTGATCTCGCTGGGCAACCTCCCCCGATCAACCCAGACCACCCTCTTCACCTCCCGCCCCACCACGTGAGCCCTCCCCTCCCTCCCCGCCCACCGGCACACCCGCGTGCTGCGGGCCCGGGTCGGGGGCCGGCCCCCGAACCCCCGCTCCTCAATCGCCGGAGGGGCTCGGGGTGTGCGGCTCCGTCGCCCTGGGTCGTCTCTTTCGGATCGTGCCGGGCTCGCGAGCCCCGGCACCGGACCCCGCTCACCGATCCGGCCCGATCCGAAAGAGACTCCCTAGCTCAGGCGGACCGGGATCGTGCGCCAGCCGTGGGCGATGAACGACGGCACCTGCTCCAGCTCCCCCGCCGGCACAGCCAACCTCACCTCCGGGAAGCGCTCGAACAGCGCGGGCAGCGCCGTCCTCGCCTCCAGCCTCGCCAGCGGCGCCCCCATGCACCGGTGCACCCCCACCCCGAACGCCAGATGATCATCCGCACTGCGCCCCGCGTCGAACCTCCCCGCATCGGGCCCGTAGTGCTCCGGATCGTGCCCCGCCGCCGCGAATGTCGTCAGAATCGCCGCCCCGGCCGGAATCGTCACCCCCTCCACGGTGATGTCCGACACCGCGAACCGCAGCGGCAGGTTCGCGATCGACGGATGCACCCTCAGCACCTCGTCGATCACCGCCTCCCACGACACCTCCCCCCTCCGCACCGCCCCCAGCTGCCCCGGGTCCCGCAGCAGCGCCACCACCGCGTTGCCGATCAGATTCACCGTCGTCTCGAACCCCGCCCCGATCACCAGCAGCAGGGTGTGCACCAGCTCCTCCTCGCCGAGCCGGTCGCCGTCCTCCGCGCGGACCCGGATCAGGTCGCTGGTCATGTCGTCCCCCGGGTTCGCCGTCTTCTCGGCGATGAGCGAGGAGAGCACCGTACCGATCTGCTCCTGCACGAACGCCGCGTGCGCCGGGCTCGGATCGGAGGTGTCGAGGACGGCCGACGCCAGCCGCACCACCCCGGGGCGCAGCTCCTCCGGGACCCCGAACAGCTCGCAGATCACCCGCAGCGGCAGCGGGTGGGCGTACCCGGCCCGCAGATCCACCACCTCCCCGTCGCCCCGGGCCGCCAGCGCGGAGAGCAGTTCGCCGGTGACCGCCCCGACCCGCTCCCGCATCCCCTCCGTGCGGCGCGCGGTGAAGCCGGGCGCGATCAGCTTCCGGAGCCGGGTGTGGTCGGCCCCGTACGCCGAGAGCATGTTCACGACGCCCACCCAGCTCAGAATCCACCCCCACTCGGGGTGCTCGGCGATCTCGGGGAAGAGACTCCAGTGCCGGCGCGGGTCCTTGCTGACCCGGGGGTCCAGGATCAGGTTCTTCAGGATGCCGTGGCCGGTCGGGGCCCAGGCGGGTATCCCGCCGGGGAGTTCGACGGGCACCAGCGGCCCCAGGGCGCGCAGCCGCGCGCACTCCGCCGGGATGTCGATGCCGAAGGGGTCGATGGCCACCGGGGCGGACCCGCTCATCATCGCTCTCCTGACTGGTCGGGCGTGCGGGGGGTGAACCGGACCGGGAACGCCGTCAGGGACCGGTGGAAGGGCCCCGGACGCCAGGTGAGCCGCTCACGGGGCAGCACCGGACTCAGATCGGGCAGCCACTGGGTGAGCCGCTCGATGGCCTCCGTCGCGATCAGGAGCGTGTGCTGCTTCACCGGGCAGGAGTGCGGCCCGGCCGACCACGACAGATGGGAGGCGTCGTTGGTGCGGCGCACCCCGCCGGAGTCCTTCTCCGCGAAGTGGGCCAGCGCGCCGTAGGAGATCACGACCGGCACGGCGGCCTGTATCCACACGCCGTGGAAGCTGACCGCCCTGCGGGCGTAGTGGATGCCGTAGTTGGCGAGCGGCGTCTCGTACCGCAGCACCTCCACCACCGCGTCCATCACGGGACGCGAGCCGCTGGTGAGCGTCGTGTAGTACGCCGGGTTCCCGAGGATGCGGGAGAGGGCGTTGGAGACCAGGTTCGCCGTGGGCTCGTGCCCGGCGCCGAGGGTGAGGAAGACCTGCCAGGTCACCTCCTCGGGGGTGAGTTCGAGCGGGTGGTCGAGGAGCCAGCTCGTGAGGTCGTCGCCGCGCCGGGCCATCTTGGTGGCGATGAGTTCGAGGACGTACCGCCCGTACTCGACCTCGGCCTGGGCCGCGCTCTCGACCCCCTCGATCATCTGCGCCATGGAGTCGGTGAGCCGGTCGCTCTCGCTGTCCGGCAGCCCGAACAGGTTGTTGAAGATCAGCCCCATCAGCGGCCGGCAGAAGTCGGAGACGAGATCGGCGCGCCCCCGGGGACCGAACCGGGAGACCAGGATGTCCACGGCCCGGTGCACCCGCTCGCGCAGATCGTGCGGTTCGACGAGGCTGAAGGCGTCGACGAGGGTGCGCCGGTAGCGGATGTGCGCCTGGCCGTCGGCGAAGAGGGTGTTGGGCCGCCAGCGCATCATCCCGAGGATCGGCGAGTCCTCGGCGACCGCCGCCTCCCAGGGGCGCGGGTCGTGCGACCAGGTCTCGGAGTCGTGCAGCACATCGAGGGCCGCGCGCCGGTCGACGACGACATACGCGAAGATCCCGGGCGCGAGTTCGGCCCAGCCGACGGGCCCCTGGGCCCGCAGCAGCTCGTAGTAGCCGTGGGGGTCGGAGGCGAATCCGTCCTCCCAGAGCCGGACGGGCGCGGCGGGGGTCGGCGCGGGCGCGGGCGGGCTCTTCACGACAGCTCCGCGTCCGGGACCGGAGCCGCGCCCGGGACCGTGTCCGGGACCGGTGCCGGGGCCTGGCTCATCCGGGTGAGCAGATGCTGCACCAGGGAGATCAGCGCGTCGATGGAGGCCCGGGTGTCCCGGGCGTCACAGGCGACCATCGGGGTGCCGGGCTCCAGGTCCAGCGAGGTGCGCAACTGCTCCTCGGTGTACTGGCGCGCGTCGGGGAAGGTGTTGAGGGCGACCGCGTACGGCAGGCCCGCGTCCTCCACCAGACCCAGCACCTCGAAGGAGTCATCGATGCGCCGGGTGTCGACCAGGACCAGCGCGCCGAGGGCCCCGAAGGCGATGTCCGACCAGAGCGAGCGGAACCTCTCCTGCCCGGGGGTGCCGAAGAGATAGAGCACGATCCCCCCGTTGAGGGAGATCCGCCCGAAGTCGATGGCGACGGTCGTGGTGGTCTTGTCCCGCACCCCGGCGAGGTCGTCGACCGCCACGGACGCCTCGGAGAGCTGCTCCTCGGTGTGCAGGGGCCGGATCTCGGACACGGAGTCGATCAGGGTGGTCTTGCCGACCCCGAAGGGGCCTGCGACCAGGATTTTCACCAGTTCGCGGGCGCTGTCCGGCAGGTGCAGGCCGCTAGAGCTTGAGGGCGCGGAGGCCATCGGCGACTCTCTCCAACAGATCAAGGTCGGGCTGGGCCGCGTACGGGATGGGCGGGCGGGCGCCCACCAGGCCCAGGTCGATGAGGTGCGCCGCGAGGACGCGGACGGCGGAGACGGGCAGTTCGAGCACGGCCGCCGTCTCCACCACCGTGAGCGATCCGCCGTCCAGCGTGCCCAGGAGGGTGCGCTGCGCGGCGGGGAGCCCGGCCGGGACCGCGGGTCCGGCCGGGGCGGGTGGTGTGTGCGGGGCGGATGGTGCGGGTGGAGGGGTGTGCCGACGGACCCGGCGTACGTCCGGGCCGGCCGCGGGTGCCGGTAAGGACGACCCGGTTCCGCAGGCGGCTCCGGTGGCCGGCTCTCCCGGGCAGGTCGTCAGATCGGTCAGGACCGAGAGGCGCTCCAGGCTGTTGCGGCTCGGCCGGGTCGTGCCGCCGGTGGAGACATAGGCGGGGACCAGGGGCCGGCCGGCCCGTCGGCCGCTCACAGCGGTGTGTGGCCGCTGGCTCCCCGGGGAGCGGCTGCCATCGCCTTCTCGCCGAGCCGGGCCACTTGGGAGTGGACCCGGTGGGCGAGGAGATCGAGCCGCACCTCGGGGTCGCCGTAGGCGGCCACACAGGTGCCGTGGGTGGTGGGCGCCACCAGGATGTATCCGTGGTCGGATTCGACGACCACCTGCCGCACCTCGGCGCTGTCCTTGTCCGCGAAGGCCGCCGCCGCGGTGCGGCAGGCCCCCTGCACGGTGCTGGTGATCGCCGCGACGCGTTCGGCGGAGGCCTGGGAGAGCCGGTCGGAGTAGCCGGACACAAGGCCGTCCCTGGTCAGCAGGACGGCCGCGCGGACATGGGGAATTTCCAGGATCGGGTCGAGCACCCACGCGGTATCGCCGGTGTCGCGGGAGGTGCGGCTGGTCATCGGGGGTCGTTCCCTTCGGGGTCGGCGGCGTTGCGTGCGGCTGCGGTCCCGGCCTGCAACGCGCCGAGTGCCGCTGCGGCCTCTTCGGGGGAGCGCGTGGGGGGCTGGGGGCGGCTGTGTGCTTCGACGGGGTAGTCGGCGGCCCGGACCCGGCGGCGCCGGCGGGGCAGCAGATCGTCGTCGGGAGCGGGAGCGGGGTCGTGGGTGATGGCGTCGGGGACGGTGGGGGAGGGGGGAGGTCCGACGGGTGTACGGGAGGGGGGCGCGGGGTCGGGTGGGGTGCGGGCGGCCATCGTGGGAGCGGTCGGGGTGCGGGGAGGCACCGCGTGGGCGGTCGGGGGGTGGACGGAGGGCGCGGGAGGGGCCGCGGCGGTCTGCCGCGGCACGGGGCGCTCCGGCTCCGCGGCCGGCCGCGGAGCCGGCCCCGGGTGGCCCGGGTGCCCGGTCGGGCCCGGGAGCTGTGCCGCCGCCGGTACGGGCTCCGCCGGAGCGCTGCCCCGGGTGGAGTGCGGCGCGCTGGCGGCCTGGGGCCGCTCGGCCGGGTCGATATGGCTGAGCAGGTGGTTCTTGACCAGCAGCACCGCCCGCACCCCGCCGTAGGGGGAGGGCGAGGAGAGATCGACCGACAGATCGAACTGGCGGGTGAGCTGGCCGATCGCGGCGAGACCCATCCGGGGCGGGTCGCCCAGTTCGGAGAGGAGGATCGGGTCGCGGCCCGCCACCATCCGCTGGGCGTAGGCCCGTTCGTCGGCGGCCATGCCGACGCCCGCGTCGTCCACGGTGACGGTGACACCGTGGTGGGCGCGCTCCAGGTTCACCGTCACGGTCGTGTCGGACGAGGAGTGCCGCAGGGCGTTGTCGAGCAGTTCGGCGACGATGATCGCGACCGGTTCGACGGCGTGCGAGACGAGGGCGGTGCCGTTCTCCAGGTGGTTGCTGATGTGGACGCGCTGGTAGCCGATGATCCGGGACTGTCCGCCGGTCACCGCGTCGACGAGGTGGGACTCCTCACGGGCGAGTCCCACCCACGCGCCGCACACGACGGCGGCCACCTGGGCGCGGCGCAGGGACTGTTCGTTCTCGTGGTCGAGCGAGTAGAGGGTCTGGGACAGCTCCGGGTCGTCGTAGCGCTGCTGGAGTCCGCGCAGGACGTCCTGGAGCCGGTAGAGCCCGGCCTGGATCTCGCGGGTCGCGCCGCGCATCCCGGCCCGGGCCGCCGCGTCGACCCGCTTGCGCTCCTGGAGCATCGCGGTGGCGACGCCCCGCAGGGCCGCGTGCAGATTCGTGTCGAGATCACTGTCCGCGAGGGTGGGGTCCAGTGGTCCCGGCACCTGCACATGGGGGTGGGCGGCACGGGTGGCGGCGGCCGGGATGCGCTCCTGTGCCAGGTGGAGCACCTCGGCCGCACAGGTCCGTGAGGTGTGCTCGTTCTTCCGCCGGGCGGCGTCCAGTTGGGTGCGCAGGGATTCGATCTCCGTGACCTGCTTCGCCCGTTCCCGGCGCGAACGCAGAAGATGGCTTCCCAAATAGAACGCCGACAGGGTCCCGGTGGCGACGATGGCCAGATCCGGTATCTCGATCATCGAATAGACCTCGGGGATGGCGGTGGTCAGGGTCGTATGGGAAACGGCCCGACCAAGTACACACCGTCATCGAGTGATCGCGGGGGGTTTTGCCGGAAGTAATTCTGACGGCGCCCCGGGGGCCGATCACGCGCGCCCCCCGTGTCCGGGTGGGCGGAAGGGAGCCCCGAGGGCAGAGGTGGCGTGGTGGGGGAGTCGCCCGGGGCCCGTGCGACGACGGAGAACGGCCGCGGCGGCCCCCCTCACCGCCGCCGCGGCCCTACACCATCGGGTGAAGCCCCGATCAGTCCTTCGCTTCCGGTTCCTTCACCCAGGGTCACTGCTCGGCCCCTGGGTTCAGGGTCTGGACCGGACCTTCGGCTCAGATATTCGGTTCGGGTCTTTTATCGGCTGAAGGCTTTTTCAGCCCGGCTGCCGGATCTTCCGCCGTTCGGGGTGACCGGCGTCCGGCCGCACCGGAATTTCGATTCCGGGGATGGTTTCCGGGATTCCGTTCCGGGGATTCCTCCCGGGTCCCGCCGCGCGGTCGCCCGGCGCGGCGCGTCAGGGCTTCGGCGGGGCCGGGGAGTAGTTGTCCTGGGGCTTGCCGGCGCCGCCCTTGAGGAACCTCGGCGGGGCGGGCGAGTAGTTGTCCTTGGTGATGACGGCGTCCTCGGCGAGAGTGCCGTCGGCCGGGGACACATCGGCCGGGAGGCCCGGCGAGTAGGTGTCGTCCTTCGGCTTCGTGTCGCCGTCCGCGAGGAAGTGCGGCCGGGCCGGCGAGTAGTTGTCCTTGGACACGAGGTCCTCGGTGACGCCGGTGGCGCCGGTGACGCCGGTGCCGATCTCGTTGTCGGGCGAGCTGTCGAGCGAGCTGTCGAGCGTGCTGTCGGTTTCGTTCATTTCTGTCCCCCATGGGATTGCTGTCGTGCTGAGCCATGAACAGAAGCGGCCCTCCGCCCGGAGACTCCCCCGAGGGTCGCCGGACGGAAGGCCGGGGAACCTCACCCGCCCCCCGGAGTGGTGGAGTTCCCGCGATCCGTCTGCCCCCCGACGCGACGGATCGACTGCACTGAGCATGTCGGAAGCCCATAAACATTCGATGAACGTCCAGGCAGAGTCCTGTCACAGAGTCCGGGACGGGGCCGGGGAGCGGGCCCGGCGCCGTCCCGTACGGCCCCCTGGGACCCGTGCGGGCCCGCGGCGGGCCCCCGCGGGCCCCTCAGGCGGCGCTGAGCGGGTTGAGCAGCCCCCGTGCCTCCTCCGCCTCCGCCGACCCGAGCTGCTCGTGCAGGGCGAGCGCCTCCCGCCAGCAGACGCGGGCGCGGTCGGCCTGGCCGAGCGCGGAGAGCGCCCGGCCGAGGGTGATGAGGACATTGGCGCGGATGCGGTCGCCGCCGATGCAGCCGATGGCCAGGGCCTGTTCCGCGTGTTGCGCGGCCCGGGCGGGCCGGCGGGCGGCCAGATGCGCCTGGGCGATACGGAACAGGGTCGTCCCCTCCCACAGCCGCTGCCGGTTCGACTCGAAGCCGTCCAGGGCCGCCAGGAGCTGCTGGAGGGCGTCCTGGTGCCTGGCGGCCTCGGTCAGGGCGACTCCGAGCGTGTAGCGGGCGTTGGCGAGCCGCAGGGTGTGCCCGATCCCGTCGAGGATGTCGCGCCCGCGCTCGGCGAGGTCGATGGACTGCTCGGTGTGGCCCATGAAGAGGTGCAGCCGGGAGAGATTGCACAGCGCGCTCGCCTCGCCCGGCCCGTTGCCGTCCGCCCGCGAGTCCTCGATGGCCTGGCGCAGGAACCGTTCGGCGTCCGCGTGGCGGCCCTGGTTGAGGGCGATGATGCCGCGGTCGTTGTTGGCCCAGAAGACGGGCGCCGCGTCGCCCGCCCGGCTCGCCAGCCGGGCCGCCTGCTGGGCCTGCTCGTCGGCCTCCGGATAGCGTCCGGCGACCAGATGGACATTGGTGAGCGTGGTGTGGGCGCGCCCCTGGGCCCGGGCGTCCCCGGCGGCGCGGGCCGCGTCCCGGGCGGTGAGCGCCGCGGTGGCGTACTGCTTGGAGTTGGCCCCCGACTCGGCCAGGTCCTTGGCGGCCCAGAGCAGGTCGACGGCGCGGCGCAGACCGCCGTTGGCGGTGGACTGCTGGGCGCAGGCGAGCAGGCAGTGGGCCTCGGTGTAGAGCCAGTCCAGCGCTTCCTGGCCGTCGGGGAACGCGAGCCCTTCGTGGGCGGTGGGCTCCAGATGGTCCGGCAGGCGGTCGCCGGGCCGTTCGATCGCGTACACCCGGCTCACGGTGGCGAGGTAGAAGTCCAGCAGCCGGGAGAGCGTGGCGCCGGTGTCCTCGGGGCGCTCGTCGCGTTCGGCGCACGCACGCGCGTAGAGCCGGACGAGGTCGTGGTAGCGGTAGCGGCCCGGCGCCGCGGACTCCAGGAGGGAGGTGTCGACGAGCCCCTCCAGCAGATCCTCGGTCTCCTGGAGCGGGAGGTCGAGCGCGGCGGACGCGGCGGCGAGGGAGATGTCGGGGCCGTCGGCGAGGCCCAGCAGCCGGAAGGCGCGGCCCTGGTCGGGCTCCAGCTGGCCGTAGCCGAGTTCGAAGGTGGCCTTCACGGCGAGATCGCCGGCCTGGAGTTCGTCGAGCCGGCGGCGCTCGTCGGCGAGCTTGGCGGCGAGCACGGAGACGGTCCAGGTGCGGCGGGCGGCCAGCCGGGAGGCGGCGATCCGGATCGCCAGCGGCAGGAAGCCGCAGGCGGCGACGACATCGAGGGCCGCCTCGCGCTCGGCCAGGACGCGCTCCTCGCCCACGATCCGGGTGAAGAGCTGGAGGGCTTCCTCGGGGGACATCACATCGAGATCCACCAGGTGCGCCCCGGCGAGGTCGACCATCCGCGCCCGGCTGGTGACCAGGGCGGCACATCCCGAGGTGCCGGGCAGCAGGGGGCGGACCTGGGCGGCGTCCCGGGCGTTGTCGAGCAGGACCAGGACACGGCGTCCGGCGAGCGTGGAGCGGTAGAGCGCGGCCCGCTCGGCCGGTGAGTCGGGGATGGAGGAGTCGGTGACCCCGAGGGCGCGCAGAAACGCGCCGAGCACGGCGGCCGGTTCGGTGGCCCTGCTGCCGGCGCCCTGGAGGTCGACATAGAGCTGGCCGTCGGGGAAGTGCGGGCGGGCCTCGTGGGCGACGTGCACGGCGAGGGTGGTCTTGCCGACGCCGCCGATGCCGGCGAGCGCGGAGACCGCCATCACCGAACCCTCGCTGGTCGCCAGCCGCGCGCCCAGCTCGCGGACGAAGGAGACCCGGCCGGTGAAGTCGGGCACGGTCGCCGGGAGCTGGGCGGGCTGGGCGATCCGGGGCGCGGGGGCGGCCTCCTCGCTGGGCCGGGCCAGCTCCTCGTCGGCGCGGAGGATGCGCTCCTGGAGGCGGGAGAGTTCGGGGCGCGGGTCGACGCCCAGCTCGTCGGCGAGGAGCCGGCGGGTGTCGGCGTAGACGGCGAGCGCCTCGGCCTGGCGCCCGCTGCGGTAGAGCGCCAGCATCAGGAGTTCCCGCAGCCGCTCCCGCAGCGGGTGCGCGGCGGTGAGCGCGGTCAGCTCGGAGACCGCCTCCGCGTGGGCGCCGGTCTCCAGGTCCAGGTCGAGCCGGCTCTCCAGCAGCTGGAGCCGCCACTCCTCCAGCCGCGCCCGCTGGTTCTCGGCGTACGGGCCCGGCACGCTGGCCAGCGCCTCGCCGTCCCACAGCTCCAGCGACTCGTCGAGCCGGGCGCGCGCCTGCCGGCGGTCCCCGGCGGCGCGGCACTTCTCCGCCTCCGCCGCCAGCTCCTGGGCGGCGAAGAGGTCCACGCTCTCCCGCCGGATTCTTATGGCGTATCCGCCGGACTCGCTGACCAGGGCGTTGGCGCCGAGGATCTTGCGCAGCCTGGAGGCGTAGGTGCGGATGGTGGCGAGCGCGTGGGGCGGCGGTTCGTCGCCCCAGATCGCGTCGATCAGCTCGGCCGCGGTCGCGGTGCGGCCGTCGCGGAGCAGCAGCGCGGCGAGCAGCGCGCGTTGCTGGGGGGAACCGGACGGCAAAACCTCCCCCTGGCGCCAGGCGCGCACCGGACCGAGCACGCTGAAGCGCAGGTCAACGCAGACATCACTGGGCGTTGGAACTCGCTGTTCCGGTACGCGTGGCCCGCTGTCACGGTCCATTGCTGCCCCCTGCCCCGAACTGCCGATTCGCACCCGACAGTCTGCCTTGTGCATGGCTGCCCCGTCAGTAACGGGACGCTTCCAGATCGCCCGTCGCGGGGTGGGGGCAGGCTAACCCGCCGTTTCTGTGACGCCTGTGACCTTCCCGGGGGTTCCCCGGTGTCTTTACGTCCGTTGCACACACCCATGTGCGATATGGGTTGATGTGGGGTCTATTCGGGGAGGGGGGAGCGGTCAGGGCCGGTAGATCTCGCCCGGGTTGGCGCGGGCGGGCGCGAGGAGCTGGGAGACCGTGACAAAGGTGTAGTCCCGCTTCTTCAGCTCCTCGATGATGCCGGGAACGGCGGGCACGGTCCCGTCGTAGATGTCGTGCAGCAGGATCACGCCGTCGCGGGAGGCCTGCTTGACGATCCGGTTCCTGATCAGCTCGGAGTCGTTGGTGGAGTAGTCCTTGGCGGTGGCGCTCCACAGGATCTGGGCGAGGCCCAGCTCCTTGCTGACGGCGGTGACATCGTCGTTGATCCGGCCCTGCGGCGGGCGCATCAGGGTGGGCTTCCGCCCCGTGATCTTTGCTATCGCATCCTGGGTGCGGCCCAGTTCCTCGCGTATCCCGTCCCGGTCGAGCTGGTCGAGGCGCCGGTGGGTCCAGGTGTGGTTGGCGACCTCGTGGCCCTCGTCGGAGAGACGTTTCACCACGTCCGGGTACTTCACGATGTGCTTCTTGCCGAGCAGGAAGAAGGTGGCCGGGACCCGCTCCTTCATCAGGGTGTCCAGGAGCTCCGGGGTGTCCTTGCCGGGGCCCGCGTCGAAGGTCAGCGCGATGCACCGCTCCTTCTCGCAGTCGACGGGCTCGGCGGGGTTGACCGTGCGCCCGGAACCCGCGCCCGCGTCGCTACCGGAGCCGGAGCCGGAATCGGAGCCGGTCTCCGCCGCGCCGCCCGCCGCGCCGCCCGCGGCCCCGGCGGAGAGCTTCCGGCCGTCGGCCAGCGCGTCGGAGCGGGCGTCGGCGGGGGCGGTGGTCTCCATGGAACAGGCGCCGAGGGTGAGCGCCAGCGCCGTGACGGCCGTCGCGGCGGTGAGGACCCTGGACCTCCTGCTGGGTGCGGGCATGACGGAATTCCCTTGATCGGGTGCGGTGCGGCTGATGAGATCCCGCCGTGGCCGGTGGCGGATATCGCACTATACACATCGTGTATACCTACTCCCCGGGGCGCCCCTGAAGAGGGTGATTACGGGAAAGGGGTTCATTGGTCCGGGATGTGGATTGGATTCACGTGGCCGGAATCACTCCGTGCGGGCCGCCGTCGGGCTAGCTGACGAGTCGTCAGATCAGGGCTACCGTGAGGACATGGAGACCTTCCCGAAGATCATCTCGGTGGACGACCACACGGTGGAGCCCCCTCATGTCTGGCGGGACCGGCTCCCGTCGAAGTACCGGGACGCGGCCCCCCGGATCGTCCGTGCCCCGCTGAAGGAAATGACCTTCCTGGGCGGGAAGTTCGCCCCGGTGATGGGCGAGAGGGGCGACGACGGCCCGGTCGGCGACTGGTGGGTGTACGAGGATCTGCGCCGCCCGCTGACCCGGCTGGACACCGCCGTGGGGTACGGGCGCGACGAGATCAGGCTGGAGGTCATCACCTATGAGCAGATGCGGCCGGGCTCGTACAGCGTCCCCGACCGGCTCGCGGACATGGACGTCAACCATGTGCAGTCCGCGCTCTGCTTCCCCACCTTCCCGCGCTTCTGCGGCCAGACCTTCACCGAGGCCAGGGACCGCGAGCTGGGGCTGCTCGGGGTCCGCGCCTACAACGACTGGATGGTGGAGGAGTGGTGCGGCCCCGAGGCGGCCGGCCGGCTCATCCCGCTGACCCTCGTCCCGCTGTGGGACGCCGCGCTGGCGGCGGCGGAGGTCCGCAGGAACGCGGCGCGCGGGGTGCGGGCGGTGGCCTTCTCCGAGATACCGCCCTTCCTGGGGCTGCCCTCGATCCACGGGGACGCGTGGGACCCCTTCCTGCGGGCGTGCGACGAGACCGGCACGGTGATCGCCATGCACATCGGCTCCTCCTCGAAAATGCCCTCCACCTCGGCCGACGCACCCCCCGCCGTGGGCTCCACCATCACCTTCGCCAACTGCTGCTTCTCGATGGTGGACTGGCTGATGAGCGGGAAGTTCGAGCGCTTCCCCAACCTCCGGATCATGTACGCGGAGGGGCAGATCGGCTGGATTCCCTACATCCTGGAGCGCGCCGACACGGTCTGGGAGGAGAACCGGGGGTGGGGCGGGGTCGCGGAGAAGGTGCTGCGCCCGCCGTCGGAGCTGTTCGCGGGGCATGTGTACGGGTGCTTCTTCGATGACGCCTTCGGCTTGCGGAATGTGGAGGCGGTGGGGGTGGGGAATGTGTTGTACGAGACGGATTATCCGCATGCGGATTCGACCTGGCCGAGGTCGCGGGAGGTCGGGGAGGAGCAGATGGGGCATCTGGCGCCCGAGGTGGTGGAGCGCATTGTCCGCGGCAACGCGATCGACCTCCTCTCCCTCACCCCGACGGGCCTCTGGCCCGGCCCCTGACCCCTCGGCCCGAACCGGGGCGCCCGCCCGCACCACCCCGGACCGGTGACGCGTCCGGAGGCGCGACGGCCACCCCCCCCATGGGGCCGCGGGCGCGTCCGGCCGCCCCCCTTCCGCCGGAGCGTCCGGACGCCGCCGGGCTGCTCGTGCACGCGCGGCCGGGCGGCCGGGCGGCACCGCGCACATCTCCGGGATGTTCCGCCTCGTTCGCGGGACCGGGCACCTTCTCGCCTCGGGCCGGATCGGCGAGGCGCGGTGCCGGGGCTCACGAGCCCCGGCACCACCCGGAGGGGACGAACCTAGATGATGGGCGGGCGGCCCAGACGGGTCATGCGCCACACCGTGGCCCACCGCATCGGCTTCCGCACCCCGCACGGCTCCCGCACGCCCTCCACGAACCCCCCGCCCCAGGCCTTCAGGCCCTCCCCCGACCGCGTCCGCAGCAGCGTCATCGCCGTCCAGCTCCCCAGATACAGCGGCACCAGCGGCGCCGGCAGATTCCGCTTCGCCAGCCACACCCGGTTGCGCGCGGTCATCCGGTAGTACACCGCGTGCCGGGCCGGGCTCGTCCGCGGGTGCTGGAGCAGCAGCCGCGGCTCGTACAGCACCTTCCACCCGTCGTCCAGCGCCCGCCACGCCAGGTCCGTCTCCTCGTGGGTGAAGAAGAACTCCTCCGGCCACCCGCCGGTCCGCTCCAGCATCCGCATCGACAGCGCGTGCCCGCCCCCGAGGAACGTCGTCACCAGCCCCCCGCGCATCGGGTCCTTCGCCCGCAGCCGGGGCACGTGCCGGCGCTGGGTCTCCCCGGTCTCGTCGGCGATCCGGAAGGACACGATCCCCAGCTCGGGGTCGGCCTGGTACAGATCCGCGATCCGGCGGAACACATCCGTGTCGACGAGCAGCCCGTCGTCGTCCAGGTCCACCAGCACATCCACGTCGCCGAACTCCCGCAGCCGCTCCATGGCCACGTTCCGCCCTCCGGAGACCCCGAGGTTCTCGGCCAGCTCCACCGTCGTCACCCACGGGGGCAGCTCCGGCAGCGGCGCGCCGTTCCCCACGACCACGACCCGGGCGGCGGGCTCGTCCTGCCCGGCCACGGAGTCGAGCAGGGCCCGCAGCTCGGCGGGCCTGTTGCCCATGGTCAGTACGGCCACACCCACACGCGGTCGTGTCACGACTCGACTCCACTCCACCAGCTCGTCCGTTCCCCGAAGCCGCGATGCTACCCAGTGGACACCCGGGGGTGCCGCGCCGGTGTCAGTGCCCGGGTGTTCCATGGAGCCATGGCCATCAGGCGCGAGCGCGCGCACGCCGATCCCGAGCTGATCGTCCGCGACGAGGACTGGTACGGAAAGGACCTCTCGGGCGAGCGCTTCACCGGTTTCACCTTCTACGACCTGGATCTCACGGAAGCGGTGAACGACGGCGCCGTCTTCGACGGGTGCACCTTCTCCGGGGTCCGGTTCAACGCCTCGCGGCACACCGCCGCCGCCTTCACCAACTGCGTCTTCCGCCGCTGCGGCTTCTTCGACACCCGCTTCGAGCAGTGCAAGGCGGTCGGGAGTCTGTTCGAGCGGTGCACCTTCCCTCTGCTGCGGGTCGCCGGCGGGGACTGGTCGTTCGTGGGGCTGCCGGGCGCGGATCTGCGCGGGGCGGTCTTCGAGGGTGTCCGGATGCGGGAGTGCGATCTGACGGGCGCGCGTGCGGAGGGGGCCACCGTGACCGGCGTGGATCTCTCCGGGGCGGTGCTGCGCGGCGCGGATCTCTCGGGGGCCGACCTGCGGGGCAGTGACCTCTCCTCGCTCGACCCGCTGACCGCCCGGGTGGCAGGGGCGCGGATCGACCTGGTGCAGTCGGCGGTGATCGCCGGCGCGCTGGGATTCGAGGTGGGCTGAGCAGCTCGCGCGCCCGTGCCGTCGGACCCGCGCACACGGACGAGCGGGCCCGCGCCCGCACCCGCGAATCAGGCGCTCGCACCGGCGAGCGCGCACACGCGCGGGCGGGTCCGCGTGCGCGCACGGGCGGGTCCGCGTGCGCGCCGGCGGGCCCGGGGCTCGCACCGGCGGGTGCACGGGCCTTGCCCGTCCGGGGGCCGCGCCCCACGATATGACGGTACGTCAGATCGAGGGGAAGGAGCCCGCGGTGCCCCATGTCCCGGTGTTGCCCGAGGGGCCGCTGTCCTACGGGATGCAGCTCCCGGTCCAGTCGCAGAGCACCCTCTGCGCCGAACCCTGGGAGGCCGCCGCCGGAGCGGCGGACCTGGCCGAGGTGGCCAGGACCGCCGACCGCACCGGCTTCGCCTATGTCGCCGTCTGTGATCATGTCGCCGTCCCCCGCCGGCTCGCGGGAGCCATGTCCACCGTCTGGTACGACCCGGTCGCCACCCTCTCCTTCCTCGCCGGGATCACCGGCCGGGTACGGCTCCTCAGCCATGTCGCCGTCGTCGGACTGCGCCACCCCCTGGTCACCGCGAAGCAGTACGCCACGCTCGACCATCTCTCCGGGGGCCGGCTGATCCTCGGTGTCGGCGCCGGGCACGTGGCCGAGGAGTTCGCCGCGCTGGGGGCCGATTTCGACGGGCGCGGCGGGCTGCTGGACGAGACGATCGACGCGCTCCGGGCGGCCCTCGGCCCCGAGGAGTTCCCCGAGTTCAGCGGCGAGCGGTTCTCCTTCTCCGGGCTGGGCCAGCGGCCCCGTCCGGCCCAGCCGCGCGTCCCCGTCTGGGTCGGCGGCTCCTCGCCCGCTGCCCTGCGCCGGGCCGCCCTGCGCGGGGACGGCTGGCTCCCCCAGGGCGACCCCCGCGCCCGGCTGCCCGCCGCCATCGCCCGGCTGCGGGCCCTGCGCGAGGCGGCCGGGAACCCCGTCCCCCTGGAGATCGGCGCCATCGCCGAACCGCTCTACATCGGCCGGCCGGGCTGGGAGGTGGGCCGCCGGACCCTGGCCGGTGAGCCGGGTGCCATCGCCGCCTCCCTGCGTGAGTACGCGGCCATGGGCGTACGCCAGATCCAGGTCCGGTTCCGCAGCCGGGGCCGTACCGAACTCACGGACCAGATGGCCGCGTTCGCCGCCGAGGTCGCTCCGTATCTGCACGCCGACAGCTGACGAAGGGGACCACCATGGGAAAGCTCGACGGACGCGTCTTTCTGATCACCGGGGCCGCGCGGGGGCAGGGGGAGCAGGAGGCCCGGATCTTCGCCGCCGAGGGGGCGCGGGTCGTCCTCGCCGATGTGCTCGACAAGGAGGGCGAGGCGGTCGCCGCCGAGCTGGGCGACGGCGCCCACTACCTCCGTCTCGATGTCTCCCGGGAGGCGGACTGGGCCGCCGCCGTCACCGCCGCCAAGGAGCGCTTCGGCAAGCTCGACGGACTGGTGAACAATGCGGGCATCCTCCGCTTCAACGCCCTGACCTCCACCCCGCTGGAGGAGTTCCAGCAGGTCACCGGGGTCAATCAGACCGGGGTCTTCCTCGGGATACGGGCCGTCGCGCCCGAGATCGAGGCGGCCGGCGGGGGCACCATCGTCAACACCGCCTCCTACGCCGCCCTGGCCGGGGTGGCGCTGATCGGCGCCTACACCGCGTCCAAGCACGCGGTCCTCGGTCTGACCCGGGTGGCCGCGCTCGAACTGGCGCCGAAGGGCATCCGGGTCAACGCGGTCTGCCCGGGGGCGGTGGACACCCCGATGATGGACCTCGCCTTCACCCGCGACGGTGTGAGCCGCGAGGACGCCCGCGCGCGGATGGGCCCGGTGTACGAGCGGACCATACCGCTCGGGCGGGCGGGACGGCCCGAGGAGGTGGCGCGGCTCGCGCTCTTCCTGAGCTGCGAGGACTCCTCGTACATCACCGGGCAGCCGTTTGTGATCGACGGCGGCTGGATGGCGGGGATCAACGTGGGCTGACCGGGGCACCGGACCCCGTCTCTGACGGGGCGTCATCTCTTGACGGCGCAGGTGCGCGGTGGAACAGTCGTGCGCATCACGATCTGACGATGCGTCAGAAACTTAGGGACGGTGAACCCCTTGGAATTCGGGATCTTTGTGCAGGGCTACGTCGGCAGGCGCGCCGAGACCGACCCGCTCGCCGAGCACAAGGTGCTCATGGAGGAGACCGAGTACGTCATCCAGGCGGACACGTCCGGGTTCAAGTACGCCTGGGCGTCCGAGCACCACTTCCTCGACCAGTACTCACACCTCTCCGCCAACGACGTCTACCTCGGGTACCTCGCCCACGCGACCGACCGCATCCACCTCGGCTCCGGCATCTTCAACCCGCTCGCGCCGGTGAACCACCCGGTGAAGGTCGCCGAGAAGGTCGCCATGCTCGACCACCTCTCCGAGGGGCGCTTCGAGTTCGGCTCCGGGCGGGGCGCGGGCAGCCACGAGATCCTCGGGTTCATGCCGGGCATCACCGATATGAACCACACCAAGGAGATCTGGGAGGAGACCGTCGCGGAGTTCCCCCGGATGTGGCTCCAGGAGGAGTACCAGGGCTTCCAGGGCAAGCACTGGTCCCTGCCCCCGAGGAAGGTCCTGCCGAAGCCGTACGGGAAGTCCCACCCGGCGATGTGGTACGCGGCCGGGTCGCCGTCCTCCTACGCCATGGCGGCGCGGAAGGGGCTGGGGGTCCTCGGCTTCAGTGTGCAGAAGGTCGCCGACATGGAGTGGGTCCTCGACTCCTACAAGACCGCGATCAAGGAGGCCGAGCCGGTCGGCGCCTTCGTCAACGACAACATCCTGGTGACCTCCACCGCGATCTGCGCGGAGACCCACGCGGAGGCGGTGGCCATCGCGGCCGGCTCGGGGGTGAGCTATCTCCAGTCGCTGCTCTTCCGCTACCACGACACCTTCCCCCGGCCCGAGGGGATTCCCCAGTGGCCGGAGCTGCTGCCGGAGTACACGGAGGAGATCGTGGAGCTGCTGATCGCGGAGGGGCTGATGATCTGCGGAGATCCGGGGGAGGTGCTGGCGCAGTGCAGGAAGTGGGAGGGGGCGGGGGTGGATCAGCTGGGGTTCGGGTTGCCGGCGGGGGTGGGGTACGAGGACACGCTGCGGACGATCCGCCTGATCGGGGAGCATGTGATCCCTCACATCGACACGGACCCGGTGCACCGGACCACGCGCTTCCGCGAGAGCTGATTCGGCAGGGGGGCTGGTCTTGGTGCGGGGTGACCCCCCCGCTCCCACCGTGCAACCCGGCCCCCGCCCACCGGCCCCGCCCCGGTGCTTGAGCCGCGCCCACTCAGCCCCTCCGGCGTTTGAGGAGCGGGGGTTCGGGGGCTGGCCCCCGACCCGGGCCCGCACTGTGCGGGGTCCTGTGGTGCGGGGTCCGTCCTCAAACGCCGGACGGGCTGGGTTTGCCGGGCGGGCTGGTTTTGCCGGGCGGGCTGGTTTTGCTCGGGTCACCTGTGGTGCGGGGTCCGTCCTCAAACGCCGGACGGGCTGGGTTTGCCGGGCGGGCGGGGCTCCCCGCCGGGCCGGGTCCGCCGACGGGCCCCCCGCACAGCAGCCCCACCGCGCACCCCCCGGCAGGGACCCCCCCTCGCAGGGAACACCGCACCCCGAAGGGAACCCCCCCTCATGCTCGACCACCTCATCCGCTCCGCGACCGTCGTGGACGGCACGGGCGCGCCCCCCTACCCCGCCGACATCGGCCTCCGCGACGGCCGCGTCGTCGCCCTCACCACCCCCGGCACCCTCCACCCCGGCTCCGCCCGCACCGCCGAGGACGCCACCGGCCTCCTCCTCACCCCCGGCTTCGTCGACCTCCACACCCACTACGACGCCCAGCTCTTCTGGGACCCCTTCGCCACCCCCTCCATGAACCACGGCGTCACCACCGTCGCCGGCGGCAACTGCGGCTTCACCCTCGCGCCGCTCGACCCCGGCCGCCCCGGCGACGCCGACTACACCCGCCGGATGATGGCGAGGGTCGAGGGCATGTCCCTGGTCGCCCTGGAGGAGGGCGCCCCCTGGAACTGGCACACCTTCGGCGAGTACCTCGACGCCCTCGAAGGCCGCATCGCCGTCAACGCGGGCTTCATGGTCGGCCACTGCGCGCTGCGCCGCCATGCCATGGGCCCCGACGCCATCGGCGGCGACCCCACCCCCGCGCAGCTCCAGCGGATGCTGGACCTCCTCCACGAGGCGATGGACGCGGGCGCCTGGGGCCTGTCCACCACCCAGTCCACCACCCACTCCGACGGCGACGGCGCGCCCGTCGCCTCCCGCCACGCCCGCCCCGACGAGCTGATCGCCCTGTCGCGGGCGGTCGGCGAACACGAGGGCACCCAGCTGGAGGCGATCGTCGCCGGCTGCCTCGACCGGTTCCGCGACGACGAGATCGACCTCCTGGTCGCGATGACCCGCGCCGCGGGCCGCCCCCTGAACTGGAACGTCCTCACCATCGACGCGGCCGTCCCCGGCCGCGTGCCCCGGCAGCTCGCCGCCGCCGCCCGCGCCCGCGCCGCCGGCGGCCGGATCGTCGCCCTGACGATGCCGATCCTCACCCCGATGAACATGTCCCTGGGCACCTTCTGCGCCCTCAACCTCATCCCCGGCTGGGGCGAGATCCTCGCCCTCCCCGTCCCCGAGCGCGTCGAGCGCCTCCGCGACCCCGCCGTACGGGCGGAGATGCTCCGCCGCGCCGACTCCGAGGAGGCCGGGGTCTTCCGCCGCCTCGCGCACTTCGGCCGCTATGTCATCGGCGACACCTACTCCCCGGCCAACGAGGGCCTCGGCGGGCGCGTGGTGCGGGACATCGCCGCCGAGCGCGGCCAGGACGACTTCCACTGCCTGGTGGAGATCTGCGCCAACGACGGGCTGCGCACCGTGCTGTGGCCCATGCCCACCGACAACGACCCGGCCTCCTGGGAGCTGCGCCGCCGCACCTGGGAGCACGAGGACGTACTCCTCGGCGGCTCCGACGCGGGCGCCCATCTGGACCGGATGTGCGGCGCCCCCTACACCACCCGCTTCCTCGGCGACTGTCTGCGCGGCCGGAAGCTGGTCCCGCTACCGGCGGCGGTGAGGATGCTCACCGACGACCCCGCGCGCCTCCTCGGGCTCCGCGAGCGCGGCCGTGTCGAGGAGGGCTTCCACGCCGACCTCGTCCTCCTCGACCCCGAGCGGATCGACGCCGGCCCGGCCACCCTCGTCCACGATCTGCCCGGCGGCGGCCCCCGCCTGGACGCGAGGGCGATCGGCGTCGTGTCGGTGCGGGTCAACGGCGTGGAGACCATCCGCGACGACAAGGTCACCGGCGCGATCCCCGGCCGGGTGCTGCGCTCCGGCCGCGACACCGAGACGGTCTCCACGCGATGAGCGCGCCACAGCGGCTCTTCATCGGCGGCGAGTGGGCCGAGCCCGACGCGGGGCACTACGAGGTGGTCGACCCGGCCTCCGAGGAGGTCGTGGGCCTCGCGCCCGAGGCGAGCCGCGCCCAGGTGCACGAGGCGGCGCGCGCGGCCCGTGAGGCCCTCGGGCCCTGGTCCCGCACCCGCCCGGAGGAGCGCGCCCGCATCCTGGACGCCGCCGCCGGGGTCATCGAGCGGAACACGGAGCCGTACACCGCCCTCGCCCGTGCCGAGTCCGGCGCGACCACCGCCACCGCCCGCGCCCTCCAGGTCGGGATCGGCGCGGCCCGTTTCCGGCGGTACGCGCGGGGGGCGCTGGAGTCCGTGGAGCAGCCGCTGCCGCCGCAGATCAACGCGGCGGGCCCGATGGGCCCCGCCGGTGTCGTCGGGGCGCTCGCGGTGCGCCGCCCGGTGGGGGTGGTCACCTGTGTCACCTCCTACAACAACCCCTGGGCCAACCCGGCGGGGAAGGTGGCACCCGCGCTCGCGATGGGCAACACGGTGGTGGTGAAGCCCGCCCCGCAGGACCCGCTCTCCGTCTACCGGATGGCCGAGGCGCTGGCGGAGGCGGGCGTTCCGCCCGGGGTCGTCAATGTGGTGACGGGGTCGTCCCCCGCCGTGGGCGAGGCCGCCGTCGACTCCCCGGACGTCGACATGGTCAGCTTCACCGGCTCCACGGCGGTCGGCCGCCGGATCGCCGAGGTCTGCGGGCGCGGCATGAAGCGCCAGCTGATGGAGCTGGGCGGCAAGGGCGCGGCGCTGGTCTTCGACGACGCGGACCTGGACGCGGCGATCCGGGGCATCGGCACCACGTTCTCCTTCTACAGCGGCCAGATCTGCACGGCCCCGACCCGGGTGATCGCCCAGCGCGGGGTGTACGACCGGCTGGTGGAGCGGCTGGCCGCCCACGCCCGCCGGCTGCCGGTCGGCGATCCGGCCGAGCGGGGCACGGTGGTCGGCCCGCTGATCTCGGCAGCCCACCGCGACCGGGTGGAGTCCTATCTCGCACTGGGCCGCCGCGAGGGTGCCCGCCTGGTCACGGGCGGCGAGCGCCCCGACGTCCGGGGAGGGGGCACCGGCGCGCGGGGAGGCGGCTCCGGAAAGGGCTTCTACGCCGCTCCGGCGCTCTTCGCGGAGTGCGCCCCCGGGATGCGGATCGTCCGGGAGGAGATCTTCGGTCCGGTGGTGGTGGTCGTCCCCTTCGGTACGGAGGAGGAGGGCATCGCGCTGGCCAACGACAGCGACTACGGCCTGATCGACTATGTCTGGTCCGGGGATGTCGCCCGTGCCTTCCGGGTCGCCGGGGAGCTGCGGACGGGCGGGGTGGGGGTGAACACGGTCGCGCGCAACATGGAGGCGCCGTTCGGCGGGTTCAAACGGAGCGGGGTCGGGCGGGACGTCGGTTCGTACGCCCTGCACGCGTACAGCGAGATCCAGTCGGTGGTCTGGCCGGGGTGAGCGGGCGGGCGGGCGCGGTCCGTCAGCCGGGGTCCCAGGACCGGGGTCTGTCGCGTTCCGGCCGTCCTGCACGCGAGAAGAGCACGGGGGTGGGCATGGGGGGCGGCTTCCCTTCTGTCACCGGTCCCTGTGGCGGGGCTCCCGAGCGTAGGCGGCCGGTCACAGGGCGACACGGCTCAGCCTGCACGCTTCCTTGACGATCCGTGCAAGGGCCATGCTTCCGGTGCGGGAGTGTGGGAGAGGCGGTCCGCCGCCGCGCGGCGGCGGAACTCCCGGGGACTGCTGCCGTACGCCTCACGGAAGGCCCGGCTGAAGCCGGCGGCGCTGGAGAAGCCCCAGCGGAGGGCGACCGCGTGGATGGGCCGGCCGGACAGCTCGGGCCGGGCGAGGTCGCCCCGGCACCGCTCCAGCCGGCGGCGCCGGATGGAGGCCGCCACGCTCTCGCCCTGGGCCTGCTGGAAGAGCAGATAGAGCGAGCGCAGGGAGATGTGGTGGCGGGCGGCGACGGCCCGGGGGGTGAGCGCGGTGTCGCCCAGGTTCTGGTCGATGAAGGCGTTGATCCGCTCCAGCAGGACCCGGGCCCGGGTCTCGGCGGGGAGGTCGCCGTAGGAGTCGAGCTGCTGGGCGAGGAACGCCGTGGTCAGATCGAGCGTCGTCACGGCCAGCTGGTCGCGCTGCCGCGGCTCGCAGCCGTCGGCGTGGCTCTCCAGGGCCGAGAGGAAGCTCCCGAGGATCGCCCCCATGCCGCTGCGCCCGTCCAGCCGCCGGGCCAGCAGCTCGTCGATCCGGTCGGAGGGCAGCGGGACCGCGTCCCGGGGCACCTGGACGATGACCGCCCGCACCAGCCCGGTGCCGCTGTCGTCCACGGTTCCGGTTCCGGCGTCGAAGGGGTGCGAGGAGTCCCAGAGGACGGCGTCCCCCGCGCCCAGTTCGGCGAGGTTGCGGCACTGGGATATCCACATGGCGCTCTGGGTCATGAACGCCAGCGAGTACCGCTCGGGGTCGCTGCGCCGGATCAGCTGGGGGGTGCGCCAGGACCGCAGCGCGGTGTACGAGAAGCTGCTCACCCGGGTGCGTCCCAGGTCGAGGACGGCGGCGTGGGCGCGGAAGGCGTGGGAGTCCGCCACCATGAGCCGGGTGGGGGCGATCTCCCGGGCGATGATCTCCTGGTACCAGTCGGTGCGCTCCCGCGCGGGTACGGAATCGCTGGTCACGACGGACAACATTCCGGCACACCCCCCAGTGATCGCCGCTTCCACTTTCTCATGACCGGTCCAGGGGCGGCCGGGGCGTGGGACGCGGGAAAATTTCAAAAGGGGCATAACGGGCCTGGCTGCGGTTATCGCACCCCATCGAAAGCCCGTCTTTCCTTCCAGGGTGCCGCTGATCTCCCCACTTGTCCTTTCAACCCCAGGTGCTCTTCAGCAACAGCCCCTGAATCAAAGGGATGCCCTCCGGGCGGCTCCCTTCCCGCTGTGGAAACCGCAGCCCTTAACGTCCTGTTCATGACTCAGTTGGACGCGCGGCCCGGGGCCGGAGACAGCGCGGGGGCCGCCCCGGGCGGGGCCGGGGGTGTCCGCGGCAAGGGCCTCGGCGGAAATTCCGTCGGCCTGCTGGGCAGCTCGGTCATCGGGATCTCCACCGTCGCGCCCGTCTACTGCCTCACCTCCACCCTCGGCTCCACGGCGGGCGAGGTCGGGCTCCAGATGCCGGCGGTCTTCCTGGCGGGCTTTCTGCCGATGCTGCTGGTCGCGTTCGCCTACCGCGAGCTGAACCGGGTCATGCCGGACTGCGGGACCTCCTTCACCTGGACGGTGAAGGCGTTCGGACCGAGGGTCGGCTGGATGTGCGGCTGGGGGCTGGTGATCGCGACCATCATCGTGCTCTCCAACCTCGCCGGGGTGGCGACCTCCTTCTTCTGGCTCCTCGCCGGGGAGATCACGGGCAGCGACGCCATCGCCGCCCTGGACGGCAACAAGGCCGTGCACATCACCACCGTGCTGGTGCTGATCGCCGCGGCCACCGCGATCAGCTACCGGGGGATGACGGCGACCAAGGGCGTGCAGTACGCCCTGGTGGGCCTCCAGCTCCTGGTGCTCGGGCTCTTCGTCGCCATGGCCCTCGGGAAGGCGGACTCCTTCGGGACCTCGCTCTCCTTCTCCATGGAGTGGCTCAACCCGTTCGCGGTCCAGTCCTTCGCGGCCTTCACCGCGGGCCTGTCGCTGTCGATCTTCATGTACTGGGGCTGGGACGCCTGCCTCACCGCGAACGAGGAGACCACCGGCAGCGACCGCACACCCGGGCGGGCCGCGCTCATCGCGATGGTGGTCCTGGTGGGGGCCTATCTCGCGACCGGGGTGGCCGCGCAGATGGCGGTCGGCTCCGGCGAGAAGGGGCTGGGGCTGGCCAACCCCGACACCTCGGGGAATGTCTTCGCCGCCCTGGCCGGCCCGATCATGGGCCCGGGGCTCGGGGTGCTGCTCTTCGTGGCGGTCCTCGCGTCGGCCGCCGCGAGCCTCCAGACCACCTTCATCCCGGTGGCCCGCACGGTGCTGGCGATGTCGTCGTACGAGGCCCTCCCGCCGTCCTGCGCCCGGGTGCACCCGCGGTTCAGGACCCCGGGGCGGGCCACGGTGGTGGCCGGCGCGGCGACCGGCGCGTTCTACACCGTGATGACGCTGGTCAGTGAGAACGTCCTGATCGACACGGTGTACGCGCTCGGCCTGATGATCTGCTTCTACTACTCGCTCACGGCCTTCGCCTGCGCCTGGTACTTCCGCCGCGAACTCTCCCGCTCGCCCCGGGACCTCCTCTTCAAGGGCCTCTTCCCCCTGCTGGGCGGCACTCTGCTGGCGGCGGTCTTCGCGAAGACCCTGTACGACATGTGGGACCCGGAGTACGGCAGTGGGTCGGCGGTCTTCGGGGTCGGATCGGTCTTCGTGATCGGTGTGGGGCTGCTGTTGCTGGGGGTTCTTCTGATGACCCTGATGCACTCCCGCAGCCCCGCTTTCTTCCAGGGCAGGACTCTGACCTCGGCAACCCCGTCCCTGACTCCCCCGACGTAGGCCGTCTCTTCCGGATCGTGCCGGGCTCGCGAGCCCCGGCACCGCGCCGCGCCGCACCTCTTCCCCACGGACCGCCTGCCGCCCGGGGCCCGTCCTCAACCTCCCAGAGGCAGCTCCGGGGGAGATTGAGGAGCGGGGGTTCGGGGGCCGGCCCCGACCGCGGCCCGCAGGATGCGGGTCCTGTGGCTCGGGGTCCGTCCTCACGCGCCGGACGGGCGGGAATGACGGTCTCGACGGGTGTCGAGTGGGTCGGGGCTCCCCCGGTTCCCCGAGCCCAGCCCCGACCGGTCAGCGCTGGTGGGCGAGGAAGAGGCGCGCACGCTCATCGAGTTCCGCAGCACATCGCAACCCCCGCGCGCGTCGGGGGTCGCAGGCGCAGGCGCAGGCGCAGGGGCGGCCGGGCCGCTTCGCGGTCGCGGGCGACGGTGAAGCCTTGGGAGAGGGCCTGGGTGCGGCGGATGGGATCGATGCCGAAGACGGTGACCTGGACGCCCTTGGCGTGCAGGAGGCGGGCGATCGAGCTGCCGAGCTTGCCGAAGCCGATCACCAGGGCAGGTCGGCCGTGGAGGATGTCGCCGCGTCCGCGCATGACGGCCTCGGTGGAGAAGACCACGGACTGGCCAACGAGGAAGTCCAGGACCGGCGGGTGGGCAGCCGCCGCATCCGGGCCTCGGCCGTCTCAGCGGGGCCCGAGCCGGTCAGGGCCGGGGTGTGGGTGATCAGGATGTGCGCGATCTCGCGGCCGTCCGGGCGGGTGCCGGGCCAGCTCCAGGCTGCGAGGGACACCAGCAGCCGCAGCTCAGGACCGGGCGGGGTGAGCAGGACGCTCATGCCGTCGTACCTCCCGTGACCTTGAAGCAGGACCAGACGATCTTCCCCAACGGAGTGCGGTCCTCGACTCCCCAGCCGTCGGCGAGCGCGTTCACCAGGATTAGCCCGCGTCCGGAGGTGTCCGTGCCGGCGGCCTGCCGGGCTTCCGGGTGCCGGCGGCGGCTGTCGTGCACCTCCAGGCGTACGACATCCTCGTCGGCGTCGAGCTTGACCAGGAAGCCGTGTCCGGGGGCAGTCCCGTGGATCAGGGCGTTGGTGGCGAGTTCGGAGACGCAGAGCCGGACGTCCTCGGCGCGGTCCGGCAGACCCCAGTCGGCCAGGGCCTCAGAGGTGAAGGACCGTGCATGGCCGACCGACTCGGGCCGCGCGTCGAAGAACTGCTGGGTTGTCTTGGTCATCACGGTGGTCCTCATGACTCGGCATCCAGGACGCGGGCGGTGCCGGGGTGACGGCGGCGGACGGAAACGCTGCGGGAGATGGGGTGGTGGGCCGTGCGGGGCTTGCGGATCAGCAGCAGCCGCGAGCCGACCGCCTCGATCCGCCGCCCGCGTTCAGCGGCTATGGCCTTCGGTCCCAGCTGCGACATGGCCGGGGCGATGACGCCGTAGACGTCCGGCAGCGCGAGCACGTCCAGCAGCCCGGTGAACGCCGCTGAGGCGGGCCCGGCGGACGCGTCGCGGTCGGTGAAGACGCCGGACAACTGCAGTTCGTGGCTGCGGCAGTACTCGGCGAGCGAGGCGACCAGCGCGTCCTGCCGCGCTTGGGAGACCCGCACCAGCCGCAGGAAGCCGTAAACGACCGGACCGCTGACCGGGCGATGCTCCGTGAGGGGTTCCATGCTCAGGACCGTCCAAAAGGCTCGACACGCGATGACGCTCTGATCGTGGCGTCCGGCCAACTCGCGGCCAATTACCGGCCGTTCCACTTCCGTTCCACTTCCGTCCCGCCAACTGCACGCATCTGCTTCGATGACCGGTGGAAAGGAGCGACGCGTGGCGACCGTGCACCACTGGACCGGCCTGGAGGCCAAGGCCCTGCGGCTCGCCCTGCGACTGAGCGTGCGGGCCTTCGCCCAGCAGCTCGGCCTGGCAGTCGCGACCGTGTCCAAGTGGGAGAGCAAGCTCGCCGAAACCGAGCCCAGACCCGACACCCAGGCCATCCTCGACACCGCCCTCGGCCGCGCGGACGCCGCTGTCCACCTGCGGTTCGAAACGCTCCTGTCCGAGATGACCAACCCAGTGCAGAACGCCGGCCGACGCCGCGTCACCGCCTCCGGCCCCCGGGCCTGGGAGTACGAGTGCTGGGCCGACGACCTCGACCGCGTCGTGGTCGCCCTGTCCCGGCAGAACTTCGCCTTCGCCGACAGCCTCCTCACCCGGTGGCTGAGCCGATTCAAGGCCCACGAGCTGGACGAGAAGGGCCTGTATCTCTTCGCCCGCTCCACCACCCTGCTCGGCGACCTGAAGCGCGACCAGGGCGTTGTCCTGGGCCCACTGTCCGCCCAGCACTCCTATGCCGGCGCCCGCGCGGTCTTCACCCAGCTCGACATCCCCCGCCGCGTCGCCCAGCTCGACCTGTCCCTCGCCGTCATCACCGAGATGTCCGGGAAGCTGGAGGTCGCCGCCCGCGACTACGAGGCCCTCACGGTCGATGACCGGCTCTCCCGCCGCGACCGGGCCCGCGCGAGGCTGTGGGTGGGGACCGCGCTGAGCAAGGACGGCCAACACGACTATGCGACCCGTGTCATGCGGGCGGCGACCCGCGACTTCGAGGACCTCACCGAACCGGATGACTGGTCGGTGGCCCACCAGAAACTCGCCCTCGCCCGCCGCGGCGCCGGCGACCTGAGCCAGGCCCTGCACTTCATCGACATCGCCCGCAGCAGCGGGACGACCGACTCACCGATGCAACGTGTGCGACTGGACACCGCTCATGGCCACATCCTGCTCTCCGATGCGGCGACCCGGGATGATGGACTCCTCGTCCTCGACCAGGCCACCAAGGTGGCCGCGCAGTACGGACTTGTGCACCAACTGCGCAGTATCGAGGGCATCAAGGCCATGAGCGAGGGACCGATCGGCCCCCGGCACCGGTGACCAGGGAGAAACGCGTGAGCAACGACCAGCGGGGCACCACCGAGGACCAGTGGCGCCAGGCCAAGCTGATCTGGAACTACCACCAGATGCAGCACGAGCTGCGGCCCGTCGATGTGGCGATCGGGCTGGGCAGCCACGACCTCGGCGTCGCGACCCACTCCGCCGAGCTGCACCGCTCCGGGCTCTTCCCGACCCTGGTGTTCACCGGCGGCAACAGTCCCACCACCGCCAAGGTCTTCCCGCGCGGGGAGGCAGTCCACTTCCGCGACCACGCCATCGACCTCGGCGTCCCTGCCGAGGCGATCCTGCTGGAACCGAACGCGGGCAACACCGGGCAGAACATCACCCTCTCGCGTGAGGTCCTCGTCGCCGCAGGCATCACCCCGGCGTCGGTGCTGCTGGTCTCCAAGCCCTATATGGAAAGGCGGTCGTTCGCGACCGCCCGCAAGCTGTGGCCCGACGTCGAGATCCTCTGCGCGTCGGAGCCGCTGGAGTTTGACGACTATCTGAAGTCCATCGGCGACGAGAAACTCGTCTTGGACATGCTCGTCGGCGACCTCCAGCGGGTCATCGAGTATCCAAAGCTCGGATTCGCCATCGAGCAGGAGGTCCCGGAGGACGTGCATGCAGCGTACGAGTCCCTCATCCGCGACGGCTTCACCAGCCGCCTCATCAACCCCTGACCTGACCGAGCCGGGCGGGTTGTGCGCCATCCACCAGCCGAATTTCCTGCCCCGGCTGACCACGCTGGCCAAGCTGTTCGCGGCGGACTACTGGATCGTCCTGGACGACGTGCAGTTCACCCGCCGCGACTACCAGCACCGAGCCCGCCTTGCGCACCTCGACGACCCCGCCGGTCAGCGGCGGCTCACCATCCCCACCCGTCTGCCGAGCGGACGGCCCACCCTCATCCGCGACGCCGTGATCGACGACCCGCACCTGGCCCGCCGCAGGACCGAGGGGATGCTGCGGCAGCACTATGGGGCCAGCCCTCACTGGCCCGCCCTCGCCGAAGCCCTGGGTCCGGTGCTGGATGCCTTCGACACCAGCAGGACCGCGACGGTTGCCGAGACCTCCACCCGCGTCCTGCTGGACCTGTTGGGCTGGGAGGGCCGGCTCCTCACCAGCAGCCGTCTGCCGGCCCGGCCGGGCCGCTCCGTCCGGCTCGCGGACCTTTCCGCGGCAACCGGCGCCCGCGCGTATCTGTGCGGGACCGGTGGCATGACCTATCTCGACCCCGCCCCGTTTATGGTTCAGAACATCGCCGTGGCCTCGTTCCGGCCGCCGACCACCGGCATCTGGTCCTCCGGCCGCCGCCTCAGCGCCCTGTGGGCCTTGGCCACCCTGGGCCCGGACGCCGTGGCAGCCCCCCTCCGGGCTCTCGCGGCCCACGGCGGCTTGCTCCAGACGGCAACCGAAGTCATCAGATCCGCCGAGGGTCCCGCTACCCGTGACGGAGTGCTACCGGCACACGGGGGCACATCCCGGCTTCACGGAAATCTCGCCAGGACCCCGAACGTCCCCAGTCGCATACGACTTCTTCGTGCACCATCGCGTACCGATGTCTGTGCTCAGCTGCCGGTCCATCGCCGCCCGGATCGCTGCTTCGTTCCGCGCACGGGTCTCTGTTGCCAGACGCCCCATCTCAGCCCTCCGTCCTGGCCGCGGCTGTCGGGCCCCGGTGTCTGAGCCCCACCCCTCTGCCCCTCCGACGTCTGGGCCGAGGCACAAAATCCAGCCCCTCCGGCGTTTGAGGAGCGGGGGTTCGGGGGCCGGCCCCGACCGTGGCCCGCAGGGTGCGGGGTCCCGTCGCCCGGGGCCCGTCCTCAAGCTCCCCCGGAGCTGCCTCCGGGAGGTGCCCCCGGACCGGCCGGGTTTGCTCGGGTTTCCCGTGCGGCGGGAGGGCGCACGCGCCGGACCGGGCGGGGTTGTTCGGGCTACCCGTGGGGCGGGGGGCCCAGGAATACCGGGTTCGTCAGGGCCACCAGAGCCCCGCCCCGCCGAACCTCCGCCCTCACATACCCGGCGTACCCCGCCCGCGTCTCCCACTCCACCACCCCCGCCCCGGCGGAGACCACCACCCCCTGCTCCGTCACCAGCCTCACCACACACCCCGCCCCCACCCCCTCCACTCCCAGCCGCACCCCCACCTCCGCGTCCGCCTCCACCCGCAGGCGCTCGCCGATGCCCGCCCGGCGCCCCCTCCCGTCCACCACCGAGAAATCCAGCTCCACCGCCGACGACTCGGCGACATAGCTGTGGCCCTTCCGCAGCCCCGCCAGGATCGCCGCCCGCGTCAGGTCCTCCGCCAGGACCACCGTCTGCGGCCGGCCGACCGGATCGGGGTCCCGGTGGGCGTCGCTGTTCCCCATCGCCGGCACCCAGCGCCCCCGCGCCAGCTCCGCGTCCCACGCCTGCACGGACACCTCGTCGTCGGCGGTGAACGCCCCGTTCCACACCTCCACCACATCCGCCTCGCCCATCCCGAACTTCCAGTTGCACCCGATGCAGCTCGCGTACGGATGCGCGGGCACCACCAGCCCTCCCGCCCGCCGGATCTCCCGGGCGAACCGCCCGAAGCGGTTCTCCCGCGCCCGGTACCGCCAGTCGATGAAGGTCCCCGGGTCGGTCCCCAGCGCCAGCACGTGCCCGTTGCGCGTGGTGACCTCCTCCCCGGTGAGGATCAGCAGATCGTCCCCGGCGTGCTCGGCCCAGAACGGCTGCCCGGCATGGGTGTTGTGCTCGGAGGTGTGGATGAAGTCGAGCCCGGCGGCCCGCGCCAGGGCCGCGATCTCCCCCGGGGTGCGCCGCCCGTCCGAGTACCAGGAGTGCAGATGGCAGTCGCCCCGGTACCACCCCCGCCCCCGCCCCCGTGCCCGCTCCGGCGGATACACCCGTTCGGGCGTCCGGCCCGCCTCCCCGTACCGCAGCGTGACGCTCACCTCGTACGGCAGCCCCCGCGGCGCCACCGTGTACGGCCCGAGGACGACATGCCAGGTCCCGGCCCGCACCGGCCCCGCCACATACCCGGGGGTCGCGTCGTCGGCGCGGATGAAGAACGAGGCGCGCGCCCCGCCCGACCACCCCCGGAACCCCTCCCCGCCGAGCGCGGTCCCCCGCTGGTCGAAGACGCCGATGTCGAGGGCGTTCCCCGGTGTCCCGGCCGGGGTCACGGGCCGTTCATAGGTGTACGAGACGGCCAGCTCCCGCACCCCCCGCCCCACCTCCACCGGGAGGTAGACATAGTCCGGCGCGCCGGGCGGCAGCACCCCCCGGACGACTCTGGTCCGCTCCCCGTCCCTGTCTCCGGGCGCGGCCTCCGCGAAGCTCACACCTCCCAACGTAAAGGCGGAGACCGCCCCGCTCATCAGGAGCCCGCGCCTCCCCACCTCGCGGCCGGCGGACCCCTGGCCCCCGCGTCCCTGTCCCTGCCCGTGGCTCATAGCGACGACCCCTCACACTCTCCACCGCGCGGAAGTGGTGCACTGTCACCCTGGTACCGACGCGTGCACCCGGGCGCAAGGCGCCGACCGGTCGAACACCTGGACACCACCGGCGGCCCGGCACCGGGCACCACCGCGGACACGGGCACCACCGACGAGAGGGACTCGATGCGCATCTCGACCACGCTCTTTCTGACGGACCGGACCATCACCCCCGTGCGGCTCGCCCGCGCCCTGGAGGAACGGGGGTTCGCCGGTCTCTACCTCCCCGAGCACACCCACATCCCGGCGGAGCGCACCTCCCCCTACCCGGGCGGCGGCGAACTCCCCCCGGAGTACACCCGCACCCTCGATCCCCTCGTCGCCCTCGCCCAGGCCGCCGCCGTCACCACCCGGCTCGCCCTCGGCACCGGCATCACCCTCGTCGCCCAGCACGACCCGATCGATCTGGCCAAACAGATCGCCTCCCTGGACCATCTCTCCGGCGGCCGGTTCACCCTCGGCGTGGGGTACGGCTGGAACCGCGAGGAGGCCGAGGACCACGGCGTCGAGTGGTCCACGCGCCGGGCCGCCGTGCGCGACAGGCTGGCCCTGATGCGTGCCCTGTGGGCGGACGAACCCACGGCGTACGAGGGGAAGCACGCATCGGTCCGCGCCTCCCACGCCCACCCCAAACCCGCCGGCGGCGCTCCCCGTGTCCTCTACGGCGGCGCGGCGGGCCCCAGGCTCTTCGCGGAGATCGCCGCGCACGGCGACGGCTGGCTCCCCATCGGCGGCTCGGGCCTCGCGGAGTCGCTCCCCCTGCTCCGTACCGCCTGGCAGGAGGCCGGCCGCGACCCCCTGGACCTCCAGGTGGTCCCGTACGGCGTCGACCCCGCCCCCGGCAAGCTCGCCCACTTCGCGGGCCTCGGCGTGGAGGAGGTCGTCCTCGGTCTCCCGCCGGCCGGTGAGCCGGAGATCCTGCGCGCCCTCGACGCGTACGCCCAGTACCTCTGAGGACGGTCATCCCCCGCTGACCAGCGATTCCCCCACACTCGTCCGCGCGTACAGCACCATCCGCCCGGTGCGGTGCGCGCTCACCAGCCCCGCCGCCCGCAGCGCCGTCAGATGCTGCGAGACACCCCCCGCCGACAGCGCGATCCGCCGCGCCAGTTCGGTGGTCGAGGCGGGGGAGGTCAGCTCCGCCAGCAGCCGCGCCCGGGTCCGCCCCAGCACCCCCGCCAGCGCGTCCGAGCACGGGTGCGGGCTCTGTCTCCAGAGCGTGCCGATCCCGCGCGGCGGGTAGCGCAGGGTCGGCTGCCAGGCGGTCCGCCCGAGGTTGGAGACGATCTGCGGCCAGGCGAAGGCGGAGGGCACCAGCAGCAGCCCCCGCCCGCCGAGCCGCTGGGTGCCGCAGCTCGTGCGGCGCACCAGCTGGAGCGTGCCGGAGTCCCAGGTGAGCTGTGGCCCGAAGTCGTCGAAGAGCCGCCGTGCCCCGCCGTCCGCGAAGTGGATCGCCCGGTGCAGGATGTCCCCCTCGAACAGGGCCAGCATCCGGGGCCAGTACGGCGCGATGGCGACCTCCCAGTACGCGGCGATCACCTCCGCGAGCCGCCCCAGCTCCCGCCCCGGGTCCGCCCGCAGCTCGGCGGCGATCTCCTGGAGCCCGGGGGAGGAGGTCCGCAGCAGCTCCGCCGGGGTGGACCGGAGCGCCGTCAGCTCCACGGCCAGCGAGGGCTGCGGGGTCGTCGGCGGTGGCACGAGGAAGGACGGGACGCACCCCGTCGGCACGCTCACCAGCCGCCACAGCGGGGTCAGATCCAGCTTCGCCGATTCGAGCAGCGGGCGGACCCGGTCCACCCACGGGCGGTGCATCCCCTGCGGATCGCCGTCCTTGAGGACGCGCACACTCGCCGCGACCTCCCACAGCGGGGAGATCGCGAACCGCGTCCGCGCCATGTCCTCGGCCGTGAATTCGATCTCGACAGTGCCGCCTTGAGCACGCCCCACTCGCACCATTCAGTCGACACTAAATCATTGGAAGCCAAATGGGACCCCCGGCAGGGTGAGGAGCATGACCTCACCAAGCCCCTGGCGGGTCCCCGACTTCCGCGCGCTCTTCTCCGCCGTGGTCCTCGCCAACCTCGCGATGAACGTCGGTTACGTGGCCACCCCCCTGATCGCCGTCACCACCCTGGACGCGGGCCCCGGTGAGGTCGGCGTACTCGTCACCCTGATGACCGTGTCGTTCCTGCTCATCGGGCTTCCCGCCGGGGCCTGGATCGACCGGATGAACCACCGCCGCATCATGATCACGGGTGAGCTGGCGCGGTCGGCGCTCTGTCTCTCCATACCGGTCGCGTGGTGGCTGGACGCGCTCACCCTCTGGCAGTTGTACGCCGTCGTCCTGCTGCACGGCTGCGGCACCGTCTTCGTCGATGTCGCCGCCCAGAGCGCGATCCCGGCGATGGTGGGCCGGGAGAGCCTGGTGGGGGCCAACGCCGCCCTGGTCAGCCTCCAGGCGGCCGGCCAGGTCGCGGGCCGGGGAGCCGGCGGCGCCGTCGTCCAACTGCTCGCCGCCCCCCTGTCGACGGGCGTCGTCAGCCTCCTCCACCTCGCGGCGGCCCTCCGTCTGACCCGTGTCCGCGACACCCCCCGCCCCCCGGCCCGGGAGAGACCGCCGCGCCTGGCCGCCCAGATACGGGAGGGCATACGCCATGTCCTCGCCGATCCCCAACTGCGCGCCCTCTGCCTGGCGGGCTCGCTCTCCAACCTCGGCATCCAGCTCGCCAACACCCTCCTCCCGGTCCTCTTCACCCGTGAACTCGGCCTCTCCCCGGGCGTCCTGGGCCTTTTCTACGCCGCCGGCGGTGTCGGCATCTTCCTCGGCGCCCACGCCGCCCGCCCCATCGCCCGCCGCCTCGGCGGGGACTACAGCCGGACGATCGGTGTGGTCGGGCTCGCCCTGGCCCCGGCCGCCCTGGTCGTCCCGCTGGTGGACCGGGGCGGCTGGCTCTGGTTCGCGGCGGCCGGCTGGACGCTGGCGATCTTCAAGATCGGGGTGGACAACGTCCTCGCCGTGACCCTGCGCCAGCGCCGCACCCCCGACGCCCTGCTCGGCCGAATGAACGCCACCTTCCGCTTCATGCTGATGGGCGCGATGGCGCTGGGCTCGGCGCTGGCCGGGGTGATCGGCGAGCTGGCGGGGGTGCGGGCGGCGATGTGGACCGGGGCGGGGTTCATGGCCGTGGCGTTCGTCCCCGTACTGTTCACTTCCCTGCGCGGCCGTCGCGGCCCGGAGCCCGCCGCCGCACCCCCCGTCGACACCACCGAACCGAGGAGTACGGATGACCCAGTCGACCCCGTTGACGTACCGGGGAAGTGACGGCTGTCCCCTGTACGCCGCGACCACCGGCGCCGGCGCCGGCACCGGCCCGTCACCGGTGGTCCTGCTCCACGGCGGCGGCCCCGACCACCGCAGCCTGCTCCCGCTGGCCGGGCGCATCGGGGACGGCCACAGGGTGGTGCTCCCCGACATCCGGGGCTGGGGCGCCTCCGTCTGCGCCGACCCGGCCCGGCACACCTGGTCGCGGTACGCGGACGATGTGACCGCCCTCCTGGACCACCTGGGCGAGGAGCGCGCCGTTCTCGTCGGCACGGGCCTGGGCGGCACCATCGCGCTCCGCACGGCGCTGGAGCACCCCGGGAGGGTCCGCGCGATCGTCGTGATCAGCGTGGAGGACATCGAGGACGACGAGGCGAAGGAGGCCGAACGCCTCTTCTTCCGCCGGTTCGCCGCCCGCGTCCGGACGGAGGGCCTGGAGGCCGCCTGGGCCCCGGTCCTCCCGACGCTCGCCCCGCTGATCGGCAACCTCGTCCGCGAGGCGATCCCGCGCGCGGACCGGGCGAGCGTGGCGGCGTTCTGCGCGCTGGGCGAGGACCGGGCGTTCCGCGAGGTCGCCGACCTCGCGGCGATCACCGCCCCGGCCCTGATCGTCCCGGGCATGGACGCCCGCCACCCGTCGGCCCTGGCGGCGGAGGTCGCCCGGACCCTCCCCGGGGGCCGGCTGTCCCCGCGAGCGATGTCGGAGGAGCTGCTGACGGCGGAGGACCTGGGGGAGGAGATGGGCCCGCTGGTGAGGGAGTTCCTCTCGGACCTGCGCCGCTAACTCCCGCCCCGCCCGCCCGAGCCCTCGGCCCTGCCTGCCCGCGCCCTCGGCCCCGCCCGGCCGAGCCCCTGGCCTGCCCGGCCACCACCCAGCTTGTCCGGTCACCACCGAGCCCGTCCGGCTGCACCACCCAGCCCGTCCGGCGTTTGAGGACGGCCCCCCGGGGCACGGGCAACCCGAGTAATTTCAGCCCGTCCGGCGTTTGAGGACGGACCCTGTGCCACGGGACCCCGCACGGTGCGGTGCGGGCCACGGTCGGGGGCCAGCCCCCGAACCCCCGCTCCTCAATCGCCGGAGGGGCTTGGGTTGCTCAGGTCGCCGGAGGGGCTTGGGTTGCTCAGGTCTCCGGAGAGGCCGGGGTGGCGCTGCTCAATCGCCGGAGGGGCTGGACGGACCCCGGGGCGCGGGCAACCCGAGCAATTTCAGCCCGTCCGGCTGCACCACCCAGCCCGTCCGGCGTTTGAGGACGGACCCTGGCGCGCGGGCAACCCGAGCGATTTCAGCCCGTCCGGCGTTTGAGGACGGACCCTGTGCCACAGGACCCCGCACCCACCGAGCCCCAACCAAAGAGCCCTCTACTGCGGGAAGTTCGCCCGCAGCCCCACCACCGAGCTGGACTTCGTGCTCACCCCCGCCCCCCCTCCCTTCAGCACAAAACTCCGCCCGGAGTTGTCGGAGATGAACAGATCGGCATCACCATCCCGGTCGGCGTCCCGCAACCTCGTCTCCCCGCCGAACGATCCGAACGGCTTGCTCGGCAGCCCCGCCGTCTCCTTCGTGAACCACTGCGACCCGCCACCGCTCACCCCCTTCTTCCCGCCGCGCAGCACATGCACCCCACCCGCCGACTGATCGCGCCCGATGTCCTCCAGCACGCCGACCGCCAGGTCCGGATACCCGTCCCGGTTGGTGTCGCCGACGGACATGTCGAAGCCGAACTCGTCCCCGGCCTTCAGCGACGTCGCCACCCCGGCGCTGTCCTGCGTGAGCCGGTACGAGGACCCGGCCCCGTCCGCCCCGCCGCGCATGACCAGCACGGAACCGGCGTGCTTCTTGTACCCCGACTCCGTCACCGCGAGATCGCCGTAACCGTTCTTGTCGAAGTCCGCGATGACCCCCACGGGGGACCAGTCGGGGCTGGAGGAGTTGTACGTGGTGGGCTTCCTCGGCGCGGTGACGGTGGAGCCACCGCGCAGGAACCAGGTACCGGAGGTCTGCCGGTCGTTCACATACCCCGCTCCGAGGACGTACAGATCGCTCGCCTTGTCCTTGGTCACCTTCCCGGCGGCCAGCCCGGTGATCTCGCGCAGGGCGCCGTGCTTCGGGTCGTGCCGGGTGACCGTCCGGGTGCCGCCGTCCTTGGAGGAGAAGCCGCCCCGGTAGATGTGCACGGTGAACCAGTCGGCGACGGCCAGATCGGGCTTCCCGTTGCCGTCGAAGTCCCCGACGGCGAGGTGCCGGCCGAACAGCCACTCGGAGGTGGGCGACTTCTGCGCGAGTGTGGTCGCCTTGGACCCGAGCCCGGACTTGGACCCCCAGAGCATGACCACCATGCCCTGCCGCTTGCGCTTCCCCACTGTCTCGGACATGTCGGCGACGGCGAGGTCGGCGTACCCGTCGCTGTTGAAGTCGGCGGCGGCCGAGGAGCCCCCGAAGCCGTCGTTGCCGGTCAGTGTGCCCGGTATGCCGGGGTTGCTCTGGTCGATCCGCTTGGTCTTGGTGCCGGGCCCGGTGGCGGTCCCGTAGGTGATGACCACTCCGGCTCCACTGCCGTGGGACACGTAGTCGCGGTAGCCGTCGCCGTTGAAGTCGTCGGCGTACTTGGCGGGCGCGGCGGCTGCGGTCCCTGCGGTGAGACTGAGCAGCCCGCCGGTGAGGGAGACGGCGGTGGCCGCCGCGAGGACGAGGCGAAGGTTCTTGCGCATGAGCATGCGGATCTCCTGCTGTCTGGGTGAGCACAGAGGAGACCCGCGATGGCGATCAAGGGTTGTACGGGACGGCTAGCCGATCGGATGCGCGCGTGCGTAGGAGAGGAAGGCGTCCCAGACGGGGACGGGGAGGTCGAGCCGCCCGTCGTCCGGCTGCTTGGAGTCGCGCACGTGGACGAGGGCGGGGCAGGCGGCGACCTCGACGCACTCGCCGCCCGCACCGCTGCTGTGACTGGACTTGTGCCAGGTGAGAGCGACTTCCAGGCAGGCGCCGCCTGATCCACCGCTGTAGCTGCTCTTGACCCAGTGGAGGTGCTCGCTGTTCATGGTGCTCCCAGCAACTTCTCAATAAGGGACAGGGATTCATCGGTCCGAAGGGCCCGTGATCGCATAATCCCATAACGCTCGCTGAAGATGCGCACCTCTTCCTGGTCGGTGATCAGCTTGGGATAGCCCTGAGCTTCGATATAGGCCACCTGCCGTCGACCCTTGGGAGTCAGCAGAATGAACGCGCCCTCAAGGCAGGGGTGATCTTCACAGCTATCGGGCATCACCTGAAACTCGACGTTGCGCATTTGACCTGCTTCGAGCAACCTCCGCAGTTGTTTCCGGTGTACGGTCCTGCCGCCGACAGGCCTTCGCAAGACCGCTTCCTCGACCACGTAGCTGAGAGTGGGAGCGGGCCACTTGTCCAGGATCACTTGCCGTGCCATGCGATCGGCGACGCGCTTCTCGATGATCTCCTCACTCAACAGGGGCCTCCAGTGCGTGAAGACTGCCCGTGCGTACTCCTCGGTCTGGAGCAGCCCTGGAATGGCCTGGACGCTGTAGTCATGGATGGCAAGAGCCTGCGCCTCCGCGTCAGCGAAGTCCCGAAACCAGTCCGGATGCCGCTTCCGCGCCTGCGCGAGCGCCTTCTCGACGTCGTCGACGGCGGCCTTGAGCAGCCCGCCGGCGTTGAGGGCGTCGTCCGCGCGGTTGAGGAAGTCGGGCTGGGTGGGCCCTACCCCGCGCTCGATGGAGGAGACGAGGTCCTCGCTGAAGCTGAGCGCTTTCCCGAGGTCCTTCTGACTCATCCCGGTCGCCGTGCGGAGAATCTTCACCTGCTGCCGGAGGGTGTTGAAGAGAAAGGCCGTCCCGTCCAGCTCGATGGGGAGTTCGGGCCGCCGCTCGCGCGCTGCGTCTGACATGTCCGTACCGCCTTTGTGTGCGTGCCTGTACGGGCACGGCCGAGGGCCCGTACAGCACACCGGAGGCACCCGTACCGATACCCAGCGTCGTGACATCACTGCTGTTCAGCAGTATGGGTACGGGGCCAAGCTCTGTGACATGAATCCCCGAACCCCCACCCGCACGGCTGAATTCACCCAGCGCTTCCCCGCCACGCGCAAGTGCGCTCAACTGGCGCGCCTGTTGGCCGTCCACGCGCTGGACGGCTGGGGCGTCCCCTGCGGTACGGACCCCTCGGACGCGGCGGCCCACATCGTGGCCGAACTGACGGCGAACGCGGTGACCCACGCCCGTCTCCCGGGCCGCGAGTTCGAACTCCGTCTGACCCTGACCCCGGACACCCTCCGCATCGAGGTCTCGGACGCCCGCGCCGAACGCGCGCCGGTCCCGCGAGACCCGTCCCCGGACGCGGAGTCGGGCCGGGGCCTCTTCCTGGTGGAGGCCCTGGCGTCCTCCTGGGGCACGAAGGACCGCGTGGTGGGCAAAACGGTCTGGGCTGACGTCTCCCTCAACCGGTGAGGTCCGCCGCGGCGAGGGAGGCCCGACGGACAGCCGGCTTTCGCCTGGCCATCCGCTGAAAGGTGATGCGGAGCGCCCCCTGCGCGATGTCCGGGGCCGGGCCCCCGAGCAGGGCGTCGTGCTCCCTCGCCGTGGCGGCATCGATCCGGAGCGATGCGTACGAGGGCCGGAGCCGCATGAGCGCGACGGCGGGGAACAGGACATCGATACGTGTCCCGTACCGGTCCGGGTCGTGGCTCCGCCGCCGCGGCAGCAGCACCGCGTGGCCCACCGAGTGCCGCCAGAGCTGGAATTGCCGATTCCACGGCATGACCTCCCGCGTCCCGCACGCCCCTCGGTGATCTATCCCTCACGCGCCCGCCTCACCGCCGCCTCCGAAGGATCGAGCCCCTCCCGCATCCGCTCGTCCACCGCCTCCCGCGCCTCGGGGCCGATCACCCCCGAGCTCTCCAGCGAGTCGTGCGCGCTGTCCTGGACGTCGTAAGCCGTGTCCTTCCAGGTCTGCTTCACCTCCTCGTGGGCCCGCTCGAAGGACTCCGGGCTGTAGTCCGGATTGTCGGTGGGCGACTGGGCGGCGATATCGGCCCAGCTCTTCCGCTTGACCTCGTCCTCGCTCAGGTGTGGGTTTCCGTTCAGCGAGTTGACGCCGATCTTCATCGTGTCCTTGACGTACCGCTCCTGCTCGGCGTAGGCGCCCGCCGAGAGGCCGATGCCCTGGGCGAAGCCGTTGCCCTTCTGCATCAGGCCGCGGACGCCGAACTCCCATCGGTCGCAGAATGTCCTGAACTGATCGGCCAGGCCCTCGTGGCCCATGTCCAGGCCGGACAGGGCCAGGTCCGCGAAGCCCCGGCCCGCCGTGGCCTCGCCGATCATGCCGAGGTCCTTCAGCTCCTGGTGGGCCGCGTTGATGCCCTTCGCGATCAGCGCCAGCGCCTCCGGCGGCGCGACCAGGTCCCCGTTGTCGCCGCTCATCCCGCTTCCTCCACTCCCTCCGGATCGACGGCCGCCGCGTCGGGCACGATCCCCGCCACCGGCGGGAACAGCATGCCCTCGCCGCTGCCCGCGTCCAGTGCCACCCCGGCGGGCACGGCCAGCGCCGGGACCATCGCGTCGAGCAGACGCGCGCCCAGGATCGTCCGGTACGTCCACTCCCGGCCGCCCTCGCCCCGGAGGGCCGCGAACCGGGCGAGCGCGCCCTCGTCCGAGAAGGCGCAGATCCAGCGGACCCCGCCCTGGTCGGCCGTCCACGGGCTGCCGTACGGATCGAACGGGACCAGTACCGCCGTACGCCGGAACTCGCCCAGCAGGACGGCGAACTCGCGCCGCCGCCGGGCCACCGGGTCCTCCTCCTCACCCGGAGCCGCCGCCTCCGGTACACCGGCTCCGGCCGGCTCGGGCGCCTCCGGAGCACCCGCCCCCGCCGGCTGCCGCGCACCGTCGAGATCCCTCAGCCGCGACCGCCGAGCGGCCCCCGGCTCCCGCTCCGGTTCCTTTTCCCCGCCCCCGTGGTTCGTCATACCCGTCATCGTGGCACGGCGGTTCCCCGGGAGCGGCACACCGGCCGAGGCGTACCGGAGGTTGACTCCTGTTACCGGGTACGGGCCGGTGGGCTGTCGGATGCAGCTCGTATGCTCGATTCATGACGGATCACAAGACCGCCCGCCCCACCGAGAACGCCATGCGCCGCGCCCTCAAGCGAGCCAGGGACGGGGTCGCCCTCGATGTCACCGAGGCCGCAGTGCTGCTCCAGGCGCGCGGAAGTGATCTGGACGACCTCTGTGCCTCCGCCGCGCGGGTGCGTGACGCGGGCCTGGAGGCCGCCGGCCGCCCCGGCGTCATCACCTACTCGAAGAGCGTCTTCATCCCCCTCACCCGCCTCTGCCGCGACAAGTGCCACTACTGCACCTTCGCCACCGTCCCCGGCAAGCTCCGCCGCGCGGGCCACGGCATGTTCATGTCTCCGGACGAGGTCCTGGCCATCGCCCGGCGCGGCGCCGGGATGGGCTGCAAGGAAGCCCTCATCACCCTCGGCGACAAGCCCGAGGACCGCTGGCCCGAGGCGCGCGAGTGGCTGGAGGCCGAGGGGTACGACGACACCATCGCGTACGTCCGCGCGATGTCGATCCGCATCCTGGAGGAGACCGGGCTGCTGCCCCATCTCAATCCCGGCGTGATGTCCTGGACCGACTTCCAGCGGCTCAAGCCCGTCGCCCCCTCCATGGGGATGATGCTGGAGACCACCGCCACCCGGCTGTGGAGCGAGCCCGGCGGCCCCCACTACGGCTCCCCCGACAAGGACCCCGCCGTCCGGCTGCGGGTGCTGGAGGACGCGGGGCGCAGCTCCGTGCCGTTCACCAGCGGGCTGCTGATCGGGATCGGCGAGACCCATGAGGAGCGGGCGGAGTCGCTCTTCGCGCTGCGCCGCGTCTCCCGGGCGTACCACGGCATCCAGGAGCTGATCCTCCAGAACTTCCGCGCCAAGCCGGACACCGCGATGCGCGGCATGCCCGACGCGGAGCTGGACGACCTGGTGGCGACCGTCGCCGTGGCCCGGCACATCATGGGCCCGTCCGCCTGCCTCCAGGCCCCGCCGAACCTGGTGGACGCGGAGTACGGACGGCTCATCGGCGCCGGGATCGACGACTGGGGCGGTGTCTCCCCGCTCACCCCCGACCATGTGAACCCCGAGCGCCCCTGGCCCCGGATCGACGAGCTGGCGGAGCACTCGGCCGGCTCCGGGTTCGCGCTGGCCGAGCGGCTCTGCGTCTACCCGGAGTTCGTCCAGCGCGGGGAGCCCTGGATGGACCCCCGGCTCATGCCCCATGTGCGGGCGCTCGCCGATCCCGTGACGGGGCTCGCGGTCTCCGGCGCCACGCCCGTCGGCCTGCCGTGGCAGGAGCCGGACGAGGGCTTCACCTCCACCGGGCGCACCGATCTGCACCGGACCATCGACACCGAGGGCCGCACCCACGACCGCCGTGACGACTTCGACGCGGTGTACGGGGACTGGGAGGCGCTGCGCGAGGCCGCGGCGCCCGGGATGGTGCCGCAGCGGATCGACACCGATGTCCGGCAGGCGCTGAAGCAGGCCGCCGACGACCCCACCCGCCTCACCGACGACGAGGCCCTCGCCCTTCTCCACGCCGACGGCCCCGCGCTGGACGCCCTGACCCGGATCGCGGACGAGCTGCGCAGGTCGGTCGTCGGCGACGAGGTGACGTACATCGTCACCCGCAACATCAACTTCACCAATGTCTGCTACACCGGCTGCCGTTTCTGCGCCTTCGCCCAGCGCCGCACGGACGCCGACGCCTTCACCCTCTCCCTGGACCAGGTCGCCGACCGGGCCGCCCAGGCGTGGGACGTCGGCGCGGTCGAGGTCTGCATGCAGGGCGGCATCCACCCCGATCTGCCCGGCACGGCGTACTTCGACATCGCGCGCGCGGTGAAGAAGCGCGTCCCGGACATGCATGTGCACGCCTTCTCGCCGATGGAGGTCGTCAACGGCGCCTCCCGGACCGGGATGTCCATCAAGGAGTGGCTGACGGAGGCCCGGGAGGCCGGCCTCGACTCGATGCCCGGCACCGCCGCCGAGATCCTCGACGACGAGGTCCGCTGGGTCCTCACCAAGGGCAAGCTGCCCGCCGCCGACTGGATCGAGGTCATCACCACCGCGCACCGGCTCGGCATCCGTTCCTCCTCCACCATGATGTACGGGCATGTGGACCAGCCCCGGCACTGGCTCGGCCATCTGCGGACGCTGGCCCGCATCCAGCGGGAGACGGGCGGGTTCACGGAGTTCGTGACCCTGCCGTTCATCCACACCAACGCACCCGTGTACCTCGCGGGGATCGCCCGCCCCGGCCCCACCGACCGGGAGAACCGCGCGGTCACGGCGATGGCACGGCTGCTGCTCCACCCCCACATCACCAATATCCAGACGAGCTGGGTGAAGCTGGGGGCCGAGGGCGCGGCGGAGATGCTGCGCTCCGGTGCCAACGATGTCGGCGGCACGCTGATGGAGGAGACGATCTCCCGGATGGCGGGCTCGCGCTACGGCTCGTACCGCTCGATCAAGGATCTGACGGCCATCGCCGAGCTGGCGGGCCGCCCGGCGCGGGCGCGGACGACGCTGTACGGGGAGGTGTCCGAGGAGCGGATGCGCGCGGCGCACGGGTCGGACGGGCATCTGCCGGAGCTGCTGCCGCTGGTGACGGAGTAACGGGGCGGGGCAGGGCGGGGGTCGCCCCCGGGCCGGGGCTCGCGCGCGGGGCGGGTCCGGGGTTGCGCGGGCGCCGGGCGCGGCCGTCACAATGACCTCCATGGGGTCCATGCAGGAGCTGCTGAGGCAGCGCAGACTCGACGGGTTCGTCGGCCGCCGGGCGGAACTGGCCCTTTTTCAGGACAACCTCGCGACGGCGCCCGACGACCCCGCCCACCGCTTCCTCTTCCACATCCACGGCAACGCGGGCGTCGGCAAGTCGTCGCTGGTCCGCCGGCTCGGGCACACCGCCCGTGAGCGGCGGGCGCTCACCGCGACCCTGGACGAGTCGGTCAACAGCGTGCCCGAGGCGCTGGAGACGATCTGCGCGCAGTTCGCCGGGCAGGGGGTCCGGCTCAAGGCGCTGGAGCGGATGCTGGACACCTACCGGCAGCGGCGGTACGAGGCGGAGTCGGCCGCTGCCGCCGCCGTGGACGCGGCCGGGGGCGGGGGTGCTCCCGGGGCCGTTCCCGCGCCCACCACCGGGTCGATGGTCGCCGCCCAGGCCGGGCTGATCGGGCTCGGTCTGGTCCCCGGCATCGGCGCGCTCGCCGGAGCGGTCGACCCCGCCCGGGTCGCGGCCGGGGCCGACGGGGTCCGCGCGGCGCTCAGCCGGCACCTCGGGCGGCAGGAGGACGTGACCCTGGTGCTCGACCCGGTGCGGGTCCTCACCCCCGTCCTCACCGCCGAACTGGAGCGGGTGGCCTCCGAGGCCCCCTGGATCGTTCTCTTCTTCGACACCTATGAACGGACCGGACCGTTTCTCGACCCCTGGTTACGGGATCTGACCACAACCGATCGTCTGGGGCTGCTTCCCGCTCAGACCGTGATCACCACGTCGGGCCAGCGCCCCGTCGACCCCCATGTCTGGGCCGACTGCGCCGACCTCGTCACCGAACTGCCGCTCGCCCCCTTCACCGAGTCCGAGGCCCGCACCCTCCTCGCGGCGAAAGACGTCGTGGACGAGGAGGTGGTACGCGATGTGCTCCGGCTCTCCGGACGGCTCCCGGTCCTCGTCTCCACCCTCGCCGAGAACGCCGGCCGCACCGGCGGCGTCACCGACCCCAGCGCCACCGCCGTCGAACGCTTCCTCAAATGGGAGAGCGACCCGCTGCGCCGCTCGGCCGCCCTCGACGGAGCGCTGCCGCGCCGGCTCAACGAGGACATCTTCCGCGCGGCGGCCCGCACCGACGAGACCCGGGAACTCTTCGGCTGGCTGCGGACCCTGCCGTTCGTCGGCGACCGGGGCGGGCGCGCCCAGTACCACGACGTCGTCCGCCGTCCCATGCTGCGGCTGACCCGCAACAGCTCCCCCGAACGCTGGAGCGCGGGGCACACCCGGCTCGCGGACGCCTTCGCCGCATGGGCCGGGGAGGCGGGGGAAGGGCTGCCGCCGGCCGAGCGCTGGGCCCAGGACGGCTGGCGCGCACTCCGCGTCGAAGAGCTGTACCACCGGCTCTGCGCCCGGCCGCGCACCGCCCTGCCCGCCGTGCTCCGCGACGGGATCGACGCCTGCGACGCCGGGTTGGTGCCCGCCCGGCAGTGGGCCCGGACCCTCGCCGACGCGGGCGAGGACACCGGGAACGACGCCCTCGGAGCCCTGGCCCGGGAGTGCCGGACCGCGCTGGAGGACGAGCGGCGCGGCGGGATCGACCTGCTCGGGATCATCCTCGGCCGGGACGAGCCGGGCATCCCCGACCGGGCCGCCGCGCTGACCGTGCGCGCCCGCGCCCACCGGCTGCTCGGCGACGCCGACGGCGCGCTGCGCGACTACCGCGCCGCGATCGCGCTCGACGAGGGGAACGGGCGGGCGCACGGCGGGCTGGGGGAGACCCAGCGGCTGCTGGGGCGGTACGAGGAGGCGCTCGCCGCGTTCGACCGGGCGCTGGAGATCGACCCGGCGGACTGCTGGTCGCTGTCCAGCCGGGCGCAGGCCAAACACGCGCTCGGGCGCGGCGCGGAGGCGCTCGCGGACCTGGACCGCTCACTGGAGATCAGGCCCCGGCACATCTGGGCGCTGGTGCGGCGGGCCCAGGTGCGGCGGGCGGCCGGGGACGCGGAGGGGGCCCTCGCCGATATCGGCCGGGCCCTGGAGACCGACCCGGGCAACGCCTGGATCGTCGGTGAGCACGGCGAGATCCTGCGCCGGATCGGCCGCTCGGAGGAGGCGGTGGCGCGGTACGACCGCGCCATTGAGCTGGACCCGGGGTACGCGTGGGCGTTCGGCAGCCGGGCCATGGCCAAGCACGGTCTCGGCCGGACCGGGGAGGCGCTGGCGGATCTGGGGCGGGCCCTGGAGATCCGGCCCGGGTACCTCTGGGCGCTGGTCCGGCGCGCGGAGATCCACCGGGAGACGGGGGACGCGGCGGCCGAGCTGGCCGACCTCGACCGGGTGGTGGAGCTGGCCCGCTCCCGCGAGTGGGCGCTCGCCCAGCGGGGGCACGCGCACCAGCTCGCCGGGCGGTACGAGGAGGCGCTCGCGGACTACGGCGCGGCGATCGACCACGCGCCGGAGTACGCGTACGCCCACCTCGGGCGGGCCCGCACCCATGAGCGGCTGCGGCGGTACGAGGAGGCGCTGCGGGACTACGACCGGGCGGACGAGCTGGCTCCGGGGGACGGGCTGACGGTCGGGGGGAGGGCGCAGGTGCTGCATGCGCTGGGGAGGCTGGGGGAGGCGCTGGGGGAGCTGGAGCGGGCGGGGGAGCTGAGGCCGGACGCGGCGTGGATCGCGGCGGAGCACGGGGCGGTGCTTCAGGATCTGGGGCGGGTCTCGGAGGCGGCCCCGCACTTCGCCCGGGCCCTGTCCCTCGACCCCGCCTACACCTGGCCCCACCACCGCCTCCCCACCTGACCACACCCCGGGCGCCCCGAACATTGCCACCCCGCCCGCCACCTGGGAACGGCCCCCGCGCCCCGGGCGGCCCGAGCAATCCCAGCTCTTCCAGGCACTCCCAGCCTGTCCAGGCACCCCCAGCCCGTCTGGGGGCACCTCCCAGAGGCAGCTCTGGGGGAGTTTGAGGACGGACCCTGTGCGACAGGTGCCCGCATCCCGCGGGCCACGGTCGGGGGCCAGCCCCCGAACCCCCGCTCCTCAATCGCCGGAGGGGCTGGGTTTCGTGCCTCGGCCCTCAGCGGGGCTGGATGTCGTGCCTCTGCTCTCAGGTGATGCTGAGCAACCTCAGCCCGTCTGGGGGCACCTCCCGGAGGCAGCTCTGGGGGAGTTTGCGGACGGACCTCGCGCCCCGGGCGCCCCGAGCAATCCCGGCTCGTCCAGGCACCCCCAGCCCGTCCGGCGATTGAGGATGGACCGTGCGCCACGGGCGCCCGCACCGTGCAAGATGCAGCCCGTCTGGGGGCACCTCCCGGAGGCAGCTCTGGGGGAGTTCGCGGACGGACCTCGCGCCCCGGGTGCCCCGAGCAATCCCGGCTCGTCCAGGCACTCCCAGCCCGTCCGGCGTTTGAGGACGGACCGTGCAAGATGCAGCCCGTCTGGGGGCACCTCCCGGAGGCAGCTCTGGGGAGTTCGCGGACGGACCCCGCCCGGCAGGCGGCCCGGGCAAACCCAGCCCGCCCGGCGATTGAGGGCGGACCCTGGGGCACAGGGCCCCGCACCGCAGGGCCCCGCACCCCCCAGCCCCCCACCCCCTCCCACATGAGCCGATAAGCTGCTCGCCGTCATCGCCCCCACCAGGGGCCCGCAAGCGCCCCGAGGAGACACCCGCCCGATGGCCCGTCAGATATCCGCCGGCGCCTTGGTCACAGGCCTCACCTCCGCCGCCCTCGTGGGCGTCCTCCTCCTCGCGGTCCAGGCCGGCCAGTCCGACCCGCAGAACGCCGCCACCCGCAAGCCCGCGGCCTCCCCCTCCGCCTCCGCCTCGGCCCCCGCCGGCACACCCAGGACCGCGCCCAAGCCCCCTCCCGTCCCCGAGGACTCGGGCCGGGGCCAGCGGCTGGTGTACTCCCTGGGCAAGGACCGGGTCTGGCTCGTCGACCGCATGGGCGAGGCCCTCGCCACCTTCACCGTCTGGCCGGGCACTGTGGAGCCCGCCGTCGGCAGCCACCAGGTCACCCACCGGGAGCCCACGGCCACCGGCACCGACGGCGTCTCCATCGAGAACGCCGTCTTCTTCGCCGCCTCCGCCGACGGCGTCAACATCGCCTTCTCCGCCGCCGTCGACGGCTCCTCCCCGAAGCCCGTCCCCGGCAAGCAGATCGGCGCGATCCGGGTCCGCACCGACGACGGCAGAGCCATCTGGGACTTCGCGGTGGAGGGCAGCACGATCTTCGTCGTGCGCTGACCCCCGCGCCGGGCTCCCCCCGTTCGATTACAGTGCTGCCCCGGCAGGGGTTCGCACCAGGTACCACGTCCAGGGAGGGGCGCGCGGTGAGCGCAGCAGCCACAGCCGTCTGGGGTCGTGCCGAGCAGCAGGACTTCCGGGCCCGGGTGCGCGGCGCACTGCTCGGCGGGGCCATCGGTGACGCGCTCGGAGCGGGTGCCGCCGCCCTCACCCTGGAGGGGATACTCGCGGCCCACGGCCCCGACGGCATCACCGACCTCCGGCCGGCGCACGGCCGCAGAGGCGCCGTCACCGCCGCCACCCAGCTCACCCTGTTCACCGTCGACGGCCTGATCCGCGCCCAGGTCCGCCGCGACACCGGCGCCTGGCACCCGCCGACCGATGTCCACCGCGCCTATCTGCGCTGGGCCGCGACCCAGCGCGACTGGGGCCCGGACGAGCGCCGCAAGGACAACGGGTGGCTCGCCTGCGAGGAGTGGCTCTACACCCGCCGCGACCCGCCCCGGGCCTGCCTGCTCGGTCTCGGCGACGAGACGATGGGCACCCTGGAGTCCCCCAAGAACCCCACCGCCCGCGACAGCGGCGCCCTCGCCAGGTCCGCGCCGTTCGGGCTGCTCGTCGGCTGGGAGCCGCGACTGGTCTGCCAGCTCGCCCTGGAGTGCGCGGCCCAGACCCACGGCCACCCGGCCGCCGGTCTCTCGGCCGGCGCGCTCGCCGTCATCGTGCACGGACTGGCCCGGGGCGAGACCCTGGAGGCAGGGGTGCGCCGCGCCCTGGAGCTGGTGGGCTCCCGCCCCGGGCACCAGCCGGTCACGGACGGCCTGGAGGCCGCACTCGGTGCCGTGCGCGACGGTGTGCCCGGCGCCGAACGGGTCGCCGCGCTCGCCGGCGGGGACGGACACTCCGACGGCGCGCTCGCCGCCGCCGTCTACTGCGCGCTCGTCGGCGAGGACATCCGGCACGGCCTGCGTCTCGCGGTCAACCACGACGGCCCCTCGCACATCACCGGCGCCGTCACCGGCACCCTGCTGGGCGCGCTGCACGGCGAGACCGCGCTGCCGCCCGCCTGGCTCTCCGAGCTGGAGGGCCGCCCCACCCTGCTGGAGCTGGCCGACGACTTCGCGATGGAGATGACCCAGGGCCCGGCTCTGCACAGCCCCACCGCCGCCGCCCCCGGCTGGCTCGCCCGCTACCCCCGGGGCTGACGGGCTGACCACGGGCCTCAACCACCGCTGTCCACAGTCCCGTACGGCCTCCCCGGCGCTCGTCTAGCATCGCGTCCATGGATGCCACCGCCGCTCTCGCCGCCCGCCTCGCGTCCACGGCGGTCGCCCCCCTGATCCGCAGGCTCTTCGTCCCGACACCCCCCGGGGCGGCGCTGGTCGAGGAGCCGGTGCGGATAGCGGGCCTGATCTCCTTCCGGGGCGAGCGGCGCACCCTCGGCGCGAAGGAGCTGCGCGCGCTCGCCACGGAGCTGACCGCCCGCGCGGTCCAGTCGTACGGCCCCCATGAGGCCCCCACCGACGAGGTCCGCGCCGAGCTGGCCGACGCCCTCGCTCTCGCCCTCCACAGCCTGGGCGACCTCGACATGGACGACCTCCAGGCGGTACGCCTCGGTCCGGAGCGGCTCGCGGCGGCACTGACCCGCCCGGCCGGCCTCTCGGCCGCCGCCGACGCCCACTACCAGCCCCTGCTGACCACCGCCTGCCTCCACATCCTGAACTTCTTCACCCAGCGCTCCGGCTTCGTCGCCCGCACCCTGGTGGAACAGACCCGCACGCTCGACGCGCTGGCCGCCCGCACCGACCTCCTGATGGAGCGTCTCGGCTCCCGCCTCGCCGAGGACACCCGCTTCGAGCGGCGGTACTGCGAGCACATCACCCGCAAGCACGGCGAGCTGACGATCTACGGCCTCGATCTCGACCAGCGCGGGGAGTGGCGGCTCGACACCGCCTACATCTCCCTGCGGACCGCCCAGGAGGGCGAGTCGCTGTTCGTCCCGCTCTCCGCCGAGCGCGCCCTCGCAGGTCAGGGGCGGGTGCTGCTGCGCGGCGAGGCGGGCTCCGGCAAGACCACCCTGGTCCAGTGGCTCGCGGTGGCGACCGCCCGCCAGGACCTCGGCGAGCTGGGCGGGGATCTGGCCCATCTCATCGGCCGGGTCCCCTTCGTCCTCCCGCTCCGCCGGGTGATGCGGGACGGCCTGCCGCCCACCCCGGGGGAGTTCCTGTCCGCCGTCCGCAGCTCCGTCGCCGGGTCCCAGCCCGGCGGCTGGGCGGACCGGGTGCTCGGCGCCGGCCGGGGGCTGCTGCTGATCGACGGCATCGACGAGGTCTCCCCGCGCGACCGGGACACGGTCCGCTCCTGGCTGTGGGAGCTGATGGGAGACTTCCCCGGCAACCAGTGGGTGGTGACCTCGCGCCCCTCGGCCGTGGCACAGAACTGGCTCTCCCGCGAGGGCTTCACCGAGCTGACCCTCCACCCCATGTCCCACGACGACACGACCCACTTCATCCGCCGCTGGCACCGCGCCGCCGACACGGACCCCGCCCTGGCCACCGCCCTGCTCGACGCGATCCGCGCCAGCACCGCCCTCGGCCGCCTCGCGGTCAACCCGCTGATGTGCGGGCTGCTCTGCGCCCTCCACCGGGAGCGCCACGGCTTCCTTCCCCACGGCCGCAAGGACCTCTACGACGCGGCCCTGCGGATGCTCCTCGAACGCCGCGACGCGGAGCGGGGAGTGGCCTGCGACGAGGGCCTGAGGCTCTCGTCGGAGACCCAGATCCTGCTGCTCCAGAAGCTCGCCCACTGGATGATCCGCAACGACAGCGTGGAGATGGAGCGCGCCGACGCCCTCACCCAGCTCGGCCGGGCCCTGGAGTACATGCCCCATGTCGGCGCCCCGCCCGAGCGGGTCCTGCGCCATCTGCTGGTGCGTTCCGGGCTGCTCCGTGAACCGGCGCACGGCCGGGTCGACTTCGTCCACCGGACCTTCATGGACTATCTGGGCGCCAAGGCCCTGGTGGAGGAGGGCGACTTCCCGCTGCTGCTGAGGAACGCCACCCGCGACCAGTGGGAGGACGTGGTCCGGATGGCGGTCGCGCTCGGCCGCCCGGCGGAGCGGGAGCGGATTCTGCGGGGGCTGATCGAGGGGATCACCACGCGCGTCTCCGACGCCGGGGTCCACGGGGGGAGCCGTGACGCCACCACCTTCGGGGGGACGATCCGCCGTGCCCTCCTGGCGGCGACCTGTCTGGAGCACGCCACCGAGATCGCCCCGGGCACCCGGCGCGCGGTCCTGGACCGGGTCGAGCCGCTCGTCCCCCCGGCGAGCCTGGCGGAGGCGCACTTCCTGGCCGATACCGGCGGCCCCATGGCCCTCGGTCTGCTCCCGGGGCCCGACGGGCTGGACGAGAAGCAGGCCTACCGGGTGGTTGTCACGGCGTCCCGGGTCGGCACCGACGCGGCGCTCCCCGTCCTCGCCCGCTACCGCTCCCACCCCGCCCTCCGGGTCCGCCGCCAGCTCTCCTGGGCCTGGTACCACTTCGACACCCAGCGGTACGCGGACGAGGTGCTGGCCCATGTCGACGAGACGGACCTCTACTTCGCCGCCCACAACCCCGGCCATCTCAGGGCCCTGCGCGCCCTGGGCGGCCGGGCCAGGGTCCAGGTCGTCGGGGTGTACCGCCCCGGCGACCTGGTGGAGCACCTCGACCCGGAGCGGCTGACCCACCTCTGGCTCCGGAACGGCTTCCTCGGCGACGCCGAGTGGCTCCGCGCCTTCCCCCGCCTGCGCACCCTCGTCGTCCCGGAGCCCAGGCGGGAGAGGACCCCCGAGGTCCCGTCCCACATCACCGTCGAACTCGCCGAGGGGAAGCGCCGGATCTGAGCGCGGGGCTCACTTCCCCTTGCGCCGCACCACCTTCGTCCGCACCGGCTTCCTCGCGTCCACCGGCCCCCGCCGCCCCTGCCGGGGCACCGCGCCCGCCCCGGCACCGCCGTCGTCGTCGTCGGTGTTGATACGGGCGATCACCGCGTCCCGCTCCGGGGTGTCCTCGGGGCGGATCAGGCCGATCACCACGTACAGCACCAGCGAGATCGCCAGCGGCACGGAGACCTGGTACTGGAGCGCCACATCGGTCCTGGCGGTGCCGTTGATCTCGTAGTTCAGCAGGAAGAAGGCGATCAGCCCGGCCGCCCAGCTGGTGAGCGCGGCCGTCGGTCCCGAGCGGCGGAAGGCGCGGAGCAGACCCAGCATGAACGGGATGGCGATCGGGCCCATCAGCCCCGCCACCCATTTGATGACGACGGTGATGATGTCCTTGAAGGTGGGGGAGTTGACCTGGGTGGCGATGGCCATGGACAGCGCGAGGAAGGCGATGGTCGACCAGCGGGCCGCGATCAGTCCGGCGCGTTCGCTCCAGCTCCGGGCCTTCCGGGAGAGGACGGGGGCGATGTCCCGGGTGAAGACGGCGGCGATGGCGTTGGCGTCGGAGGAGCACATGGCCATGGTGTGGGAGAAGAAACCGACGATGACCAGGCCCAGCAGCCCGTGCGGCAGGAGCTGTTCGGTCATCAGGGCGTAGCTGTCGGAGGCGTCCGGCTTCCTGGCGTCCACCAGCAGCGGCGCGCACCACATGGGGAAGAAGAGCACCAGCGGCCAGACGAACCAGAGCACCGCCGACAGCCGGGCCGAGCGGGTCGCCTCACGGGCGTTGGCGGTCGCCATGTAGCGCTGGGCCTGGTTCCACATGCCGCCGTTGTACTCGAAGGTCTTGATGAAGAGGAAGGCGAGCAGGAAGGTCACGGTGTAGGGGCCGGCGGTGGGCTCGGCGTGGCCCTGGAGTTCGGGTTCGTCCCAGATCGTCCACAGGGTGGAGAAGCCGTTCAGCTCGCTCATCACCGCGAAGAGCATCGCGAGCCCGGCGAAGAGCTGGATGATGAACTGCCCGAGTTCGGTGAGGGCGTCGGCCCACAGCCCGCCGATGGTGCAGTACACACCGGTGATGACGCCGGTGATCAGAATGCCCTCGTTGAGCGAGATCCCGGTGAAGACGGAGAGCAGGGTGGCGATGGCGGCCCACTTGGCGCCCACGTCCACGATCTTCAGCAGTACGCCGGACCAGGCGAGCGCCTGCTGGGTCTTGAGGTCGTAGCGGGTCTTCAGATACTCCAGCGGCGACGCGACCCGCAGTTTCGACCGCAGCCGGTTGAGCCGGGGCGCGAAGAGCTTCGCCCCGATGAAGATCCCGATCGCGATCGGCAGCGACCAGGTCACGAAGGAGGTGACGCCGTAGGTGTAGGCGATGCCCGCGTACCCGGTGAACATCACCGCGCTGTAGCCGGACATGTGGTGCGAGATGCCCGACAGCCACCAGGGCATCCGGCCGCCCGCCGTGAAGAAGTCGCTGACGCTCTCCACGCGTCTGTGCGACCAGACTCCGATCGCGATCATCACACCGAAGTAGCCGATGAGCACGGTCCAGTCGAGACTGTTCATGTGCCCCCTCCTGGGGTCCGCCTGATGAACGACCGGCAGTGCACTCCGTCAGTGCGTCCGTTCAGCGGGTCCCCCGTGCGCGGACTGGGGACTTGGGCGATTGAACTCCCGTTTCCGGGGGCCGGTCAAGAGGGCCTCCGGTCAGGTATATGAACGGCAATCAGTAAGTCGAACGAATTTGCCTTTTCTTGACCTGTGGAGTCGTTGTCGCGCCCGGGCCGCCGGACCCACGATGAGCGGGCACTTCGTCAGGCGTCACAGCAGCGCGCACCGGGGTAACGGCACTCGCCGCTCCGGCACACCGGCACTCCGCCGCACCGGCGCCGGAGACCCCCGGACCCCGCGGAGGAAGGGAGGGGCCCAGGGGTTCGGGCGGAGGTTCAGCCGAGCGCCCCGGTGACCGGGGTGAACAGACGGGACCGGTCGCCGGGCAGGGGCCCGCCCCGGATCATCACCGCGGTCGTACCGCCCTCGCGCAGACCCCGGGCGAGGGCCCACTCCCGCAGTCCGGCCCGCTCCCGGCCGATGTCGATCCGGAGCGGACCGCCGCCCCCGGCCGCGGGATCGGTGAGCCCGTCGAGCAGCCCCACCGCCGTCTCCGTGCTCTCGGCGATCAGCGGTCCGACGACGGTGAAGCCGACCCCGCTCCAGGTCATCGCGTATCCGGTGAGGCCCCGGGGGCCTTCGGCCACCCGGGCCCCGGTCGCCACGGAGGCGAGCAGGGTGAGCAGCGGCGACCGGTCCGCGCCGAAGACCTCGGTGTCCAGGGCGATGATGGCCGGCAGGTCCGCGGGGACCGCCGGGCGGGAGCCGTCGCCCGCCCGGTCCACCGGACCCGGCCGCCCCGAGAAGCGGACCAGCGTGCCCACGGGCCGGAAGCCCAGCCGCTCGTAGAGCGGGCGGCCCGGGGCGGTGGCCGTCAGCCAGACGGTGTCCGCCGGTGCGCGGTCCACCGCGTGCCGCATCAGCCGGGACCCGAGCCCCTGGCGGCCGTACCGCTCGGCCACCAGCATGCCGCCGACGGTGGTGACGGCCGTGCCGTAGCGCACCGAGGCGACCACGCCGGCGAGTTCACCGGGGCGCTCCCCCTCGGTCCCGTGGACGGCCCCGGTCGCGAACAGGAACTCCCAGGCCCGGATCTCCGCGGGCCAGCCGTGGCTCTCCGCCAGCCGCAGACAGGCCGGCAGCTCCGCGGGCCCGAGCGGCCGGATACCGGTGGCGACACGCGTCACGGACGGCGGCCCGTGACCGCGGCGATCACCCCGAACCACTCGGCGAAGTCGGGCCCCTCCGGGAGCCCGAGATAGCGCTCCACCTCCTCCTCGGAGAGAAAGCCCTTCTCCACCAGGGTCGGCGCGGTCTGCCGGATCGTGGGACGTATCCAGCGGTGGGCCTGCGGGCCCCAGCCCTCCCAGCCGCCGAGGGAGGGGGCGAGCCGGACGCCGATGTCCGTGAAGCCGAGCCGGGCGATGGTGCCGGGCAGCTTCCGCGTCCACCGCATGTCACCGCCCTGCGAGTTCATCTGCCGCACGATGGCGTCCATGGGCCGCGCCCACTCCGGGTGCGCGGTCTCGTCGGAGGGGAACCAGTAGCCGTCGACCACCACCAGCCGGCCGCCGGGCGCGAGCCACTGGAACATGCGCTTCAGCACCTCGTCCCGCTCCGGTATGTGCTTGAGCACGGACCGGGCGTGGATGACATCGAACGACCCCGGCGCGAAATCGTCCTCCCGCATGTCGAAGGAGCGCACCCGGAGGTTGGGCGCGTACGCCTCGTCGAGATAGCGCGGGTCGATGTCGGCGGCGGTGACCGTGCCCTGGGGGAAGCGGTCGGCCAGCCAGTACGAGACGGAGCCCGCGCCCGCCGCCAGGTCCAGGCAGCGCGGCGCCGGGCCGGCCGGCAGCGCCGCCAGCGCGTCGGTGCTCACCGGGTCCAGGGCCTGCTGGAGCAGGCTGAGCCGCTCCCGCTCCTCGGGGATGTCCTTGTTGAGGACGCCGGTGCCGTAAGGGTCGTGCTTCATGACGCTCCTTCTCTCCCGCCCGGCCCGGCGTCCGGCACGGGGCCGGGCAGGGCTGGGCGGAGGCGGTGTACGGGGGTGGGAGGGGGTGCTCGGGGCAGCGGGCGGTCGCGGCGGAGCGCGGGGAGGCGCGGGGGAGCGCGGGTCCGCCCGGGGGCCGGTGCTACGCGGGGGCCGGCCCGGGGCCTGTGCCGATGCGACACTCCAGGGCGGTGATGCCCCAGCTGAATCCCATGCCGCTGGTGGCGAGCAGAATCAGCTCGCCGCGGCGCAGCCGGTTCTCGTCCATCAGGCCACGCAGCGCGATCATGGTGTCGGCGCTGCCCATGTGGCCGAGGCGGTGGTAGTTGAAGACGCTCCGCTCCGGCGGGATGCCGACCGCTGTCAGCAGCCGCTCATGCATCGACTTGTCCCCCTGATTGATCAGGAAGTGATCGATGTCCTCGACTTTTCGGCCGAGGAAGGTCAGGGTCTCATCGATGAGCGAGGTGAACTGATCCACATAGGTCTGGGCCAGTCCCGGGCGGTGCTTCTCCCGCTGGATGACGACCCGGTCGGGACGCCGTTCGCCCCGGTAGTAGTCGGACCAGGAGGGGTCGGTGCGCATCCGGGAGTGCAGCACGGAGAACGCGGGACTGTTCCCGGAGAGCAGCACCGCCGCCACCGAGTCCCCGAAGTTGAAGAGCGCCTTCGCGTCCGGGTCGCCGTAGTCGACCATCCTGCTGAGGCGGTCGCCCATGAGCACCAGCACATGGTCGACGCGCCCCAGCAGGATCTCGTCGACGCCGGCCCTGATCGCGGTCATGCCCGCGTTGCAGAAGTTGGCGATCTCGAAGCAGTGGGCATCGCCGATGCCGAGTTCATGGGCCACCTTGGCCGCGGGGGACCAGAACGGGGTGTCCCACTCCCCGGAGCCCGCGTAGATCACCTGCTGGATGTCACCCGGCTCCAGCGCGGAGCGCCGCAGCAGGCGCCGTCCCGCCCGTACCGCCAGTTCCCAGGAGGTCTCCCGGTCGCCGAGGGCGGGAAAGGACTCGCTGTGGGTGATCTCCAGGATGTCCCCGAGCGCGACCCCGGAGGTGCGGGACGCCTCGGTCATGCTCACCCGCGCGTCGGGGAAGACGATGTCTATGTCGGCTATGCCCGCCACGGTCAGCCCTGGGCGATGCTGACGCGGTGCACCGTCCGGGGGACACCGGCGGCGACATCCGTGGCCGCGTGCAGAGTGGTCTGGGTCTTCCAGACGATGAGGTCGTTCTGCGTCCAGCGGTGGGTGTACACATGCGCCTCGTCCTGGATCAGGCCGTCCACCACCTCGAAGAAGGCCTGGTTCTCGTTGGCGTCGAACCCGACGACCGAGTCCATGTACTCCGGGGCCCCGTACAGGTACTCGCGCTGAGTGAAGCCGTCCTTGGCGACGAGCGGGTGCTCCACCCGGGGGTGCTCGATGTCGATCCACGCCCGGAACTCGGCCGCGGAGAGCCCCACGTGCTCGTCGCGGATGCGCAGCCGCTTGGCGACGGTGTGCACGCCGTTGCGCCCCGCGATCCGGGCCTTCCACTCATCGGGCAGCCGGTTGTAGACGTCCACCGCGCTGGCGAACAGGGTGTGGCCGGTGGTGCTGGGGACATTGACCCCGTGGAGCATCGTGTACTCCGCCGGGTCGGCGACGAAGGACGAGTCCTGGTGCCAGAAGTTCCCGACCCGGGCGACACCGATGGGCTTGTCGTCTCTTCGCTCGTTCGAGGAGATCATGATCTCGGGAACGTCCGGGTGCCGGTACTTCTGGATCACGAACGGCACCGGCTTCCCCAGCCGTCTCGCGAGATCGACCTGCTGCTGGGGGGTTATGCCGAAGCCGCGGATCACGACGAGTTCCCGCTGGTTGACCGCGTTCACAAAGGCATCCAGGACCTCCCGCACGGCGAGGTCCGTGTAGCTGATGCCCGTGATCTCCGCGCCGATGAAGGGAGTGATCTCGGTGATCTTCACAATGAACTCCTTTACGTGTCAGGCGTTGTCGAGGCAGTCCCGCAGTGCGGAAGCGAATCCTTCGATCTGCTCGTCGGTCCGGTACGGCGGGACCGTGACCCGCAGCCGCTCGGTGCCGAGCGGAACGGAGGGGAAGTTGATGGGCTGGACGTAGATGCGGTGCTTCTCCAGCAGCAGATTGGTGACCCTGAGGGTCCGCTCGCTGCCGGGGACCATCACCGGGATGATGTGGTGCACGGAGTCGAGGAAGGGGATGTCCACCGCCCGTAACTCCGCCTTCATCCGCAGCGATCTCTCGGTGAGCCGCCGGCGCAGCCCGTCGTCGGCCTGCACCAGATCGAGGCCCTTGAGCGTGGCGTCCATGCACGCCTGCGGCAGCGAGGTGGTGAAGATGAAGCCGGGCGCGTGCGAGCGGATGAAGTCCATCGCGGTGTCGGGCCCCGCGACATACCCGCCGACCGTGCCGAGCGCCTTGCCGAAGACCCCCTGCACAAAGGTCGGCCGGCTCTCCCCGATCGCCTCGCAGAGCCCGGCCCCGGTCGGCCCCATCGCCCCGATGGCATGGGTCTCGTCCAGATAGGTGAAGGCGTTGTACTTCTCCGCCAGATCGCAGATCGCCGAGACGGGGGAGATGTCCGCGTCCATGGAGTAGACGGACTCGAACACGATCAGCTTCGGCTGGTCCGGGTCGCAGGCCGCGAGCCGGGCCTCCAGGGCCGCCAGATCGTTGTGCGGGAAGATGTACTTCTCGCACTTGGCCCGGCGGATGCCCTCGATGAGGGAGCGGTGGTTGTTCTCGTCGGAGAGGGCGATGATGCCGGGGATCTCGGAGAGCAGCACGCTCAGCGACTCGAAGTTCGCCACATAGCCGCTGGAGAAGACGAGCGCCCGCTCCTTGCCGTGCCAGCGGGCCAGCCGTCTCTCCAGTTCGGCGTGGGTGGTGCTGGTCCCGGCGATGTTCCGGGACCCGCCCATGCTGGTGCCGTGCAGTGCGGTGGACTCCATCTGGGTCCGTATCAGGTCCGGATGCTGGCTCAGACCCAGATAGTCGTTGGTGCACCAGACTTCGATCTCCTGGCCGTGGTGCAGGGTCTGGCCCGGACTGGTGGACATGTGCGCGGTGGGGAAGTAACTCCGGTACAGCCCCTTGCTCTTCATCAGTTCCAGCCGTTCGCTGAAACGGGAGAACGCCGGCTGCTGCTTTTCCGTCGTGGGACTTGCGGTCATATTCTGCTCCTTTGGTCCGTCCTCAGGGTGAGAATGCTTGACAGCAGTGCGGAACATGGTCGGGATGGGCGCCGGCCGGGGACGGGGCCCGCCCGGCGGCGGGCCGCCGGCGCGGCGGGTCTACTGCTGCGGGGTGGCGGCCGGAGCCATGCCCCCCGCGGGCGCCGGGCCGGCCGCCGCCGCGGCGTCCCGCCGGTCGTGCTTCTTCTCCAGCGCGCTGGAGACCAGGGTGAGGGCCAGGGCGAGCGCCGCGAGCGCCGCGCCGACCCAGTTGTGCGAGGTGTAGCCGAAGTCGGCGTCGATGACGACTCCGCCGAGATAGGCGCCCACCGCGATGCCGACGTTCGACGCGGAGACGGTGACCACCGCGGCGAGGGTGGGTGCCCCCTCCGCCTTGCTGATGACCCGGGTCATCAGACCGGGGACGGTGGCGAAGCCGGCCGCCCCGATCAGCACCAGGGTGACCGCCGCCGCGGGCTTGGAGTGCGCGGTCAGGGCGAAGGCCCCGATCGCGAGGGTCAGCACCAGGAGCGCCACGGTGAGCGTGCGCATCAGCGCCTTGTCCGCGTACCGGCCGCCGATGGTGTTGCCCGCCACCAGACCCACGCCGAAGAGGACGAGCAGGGGGGCGATGGCCTTGGAGGAGTACCCGGTCACCTCGGTGAGCATGGGCGCCACATAGGTGAAGGAGGTGAAGAGCGCGCCGAGGCTGAAGGCGGTCATCGCCAGCCCCAGGAGCACCTGGGGCCGCCGGAAGACGCCGATCTCCCGGCGCAGGGTGGCGTCCTTCACTCCGGGCTGCTGGGGGAGCAGCGCCATGATGCCCACGAAGCCGACGACGCCGATCCCGACGAGCATCCAGAAGGTGGAGCGCCAGCCGAGGCTCTGCCCCACCCAGGTGCCGAGCGGCGCACCCACGACATTGGCGATGGCGCCGCCGGCGAACACCATGGAGACGGCGCGCGCCTTCTTCGAGGACTCCACCAGATCGGCGGCGACCACGGAGGCGAGCCCGAGGAAGGAGCCGTGGCAGGTCGCGGTCACGATGCGGCCGGCCATGAGGCTCTCGTAGCCGGGGGAGAGCGCGGACACCAGATTGCCCGCGATGAAGATGGCCATCAGGCCGAGGAGAAAGGCCTTCCTCGGCAGCCGGATACCTCCGGCCACCAGCAGGGGGCCGCCGATGACGACGCCCAGCGCATATCCGGAGATGAGATATCCCGCGCTGGATACCGACACACCGAGGTCGTCGGATACGTCGGATAACAGGCCCATGATGACGAACTCGGTGGTGCCGATCCCGAATGCACTCAGTGTGAGTGCGACAAGTGCCAGCGGCATTCGCAATACCCTCTTCGTTCTGCGTGGGACAACACGGAGCGGCCCGGTCGGGGAACCGGAGCGCCGTGGAGATGACTGCGCCGTGCGGAAGGAGGGGTGGCGGCCAGTCAGCTGGCCGGGCACTACCCCCAACTGGAGCGACTGGCACGCACGTTGAACGCGCCTGAACCGTTAGCCCGAGAGATTACAAACAGGCAATTCTGCTTGTCAACGCGACGGATCGCCGATCGCGAGGAGATAAGGGAGGTTCCATGTCCTGGTTTGTGGCATAAATACCGCTTGGCGGGCCACAGGAAGGGCTTACCGCGTTCGAATGTCCTTGGAACATACAGGCAAACCTGTATGTTCCCTGAGCCTGAAGAGGCGCAGCGGGGCGCCCGGGGTGTCAAGAGCCCGGAGCGAGAGGAGTGCAGAGGAGCGCAGCAGGAGAGGAGACGGGGGTGCGGACCGCAGAGAGTGAGGGTCCGTCAGTCCGAGAGGCCCGGCTCGCCGCAGGGCTCCAGCCGCGTCGTCAGACGCGTCAGCAGCCCGGGTGTGGCGATCCCGGGCAACAGACATCGCCACATCACCGACACCCGGTGCATCAGGTCCTTGCGCTCGGTGTTCAGCTGCGACATGAGATGGACCCCGGTGAATGCGGCGATAATGAGCTGGGAGGTGTCCTCCGGGTCGGCGCCCGGAATCAATTCGCCCCGGGATTCCGCGTCGCGCACAATATTCCGGACCACATCGGCGGACTGCTGGTACGCGAGTTTCTTTCCCTCCGAGAAGGATGTCTGCTCCACCGTCAGCCGGACGCTCGCCTGGAGCAGTGGATCGTCCTGCAGTTCCCGCGCATAGGACAGGGTCAGATCGATGATGGACTGGAGCCTGATGGTGCGCTCGGGCGCCACCATGGCCTCCGCCTGGGTCGCCACCAGCGCGTCGGCGATGGCTTCCTTCGAGGGGAAGTGATGGTAGAGAGCGCCCCTGGTCAGTCCGGTCTTCGCGAGTATCGCGGTGGTACTGGCACCCTCGTACCCGTTCTCGGCGAAGACATCGGCCGCCGCCTCCAGGATCAGACGCCGTGTCCGCATCCCGCGTTCCTGCAGTGCCATCGCCGCTCCCCGGACTTGTCGACGAACGAAACAGTCCAGTCTGGTTCTCGGCCCGTGTTCCGGTCCGCGTCCGGCCGGTCGGTCCCCAGGACAACTCGCGTTCGAACTGAACCCTGATTATGACACCCCGACTTCAGGGAGAGGGTGCACCTCCATCAAACCTTCATCGTGAACGCGCGTCGAGGGAACAGCCCGGATAGGCGCTGAGTGACAAGCCGAGAGGCAAGCCGAGTGACAAGGGGATTCCGGTGGGCTTCCGCTGTGCTTCCGGCGCGCCTCCGGCGCGCTTCCCTTCCGCCTTCTCAGCGCTCCCCCGCGTTGACGAGCAGCGACTGCCCGGTGATCGCGCGCGCCCGGTCGGACGCGAGAAAGACGGCGGCCTCCGCCACATCCCCGTCCGACGCGAGATCGGGAAGGGCCATCCGCCCGGTCAGCCGGCCGAGCACCTCGCTCTCCGGCACCCCCTCGGCGCGGGCCGAGGCCCGGACGTACGCCTGGACCGGCGGCCCCCACATCCACCCGGGCGCCACCGTGTTCACCCGGATGCGGTCCGGGCCCAGCTCCCGGGCCAGGGAGAGCATCGCCGAGGTGAGCGCGCCCTTGGAGGCCGCGTAGGCGGTCTGCCGCACATGTGAGGGCGCCGCCACCGCCGACTGCGTACCGATGATGACGACCGCGCCCCCGCGCTCCCGCAGTGCCGGCAGACAGGCCCGGGTCATCCGCAGCGTCCCCAGCAGATTCACCTCCACCACCTCCCGCCAGACAGCGAAGTCGGCGTCCGCGAGACCGCCGAAGCAGGTGTCCCGGGCCGCGACATGGATCACCGCGTCGATCCGCCCGAACCGCTCGACGGCCAGGTGGGCGAGCGCCTCGCACTGCGCCTCGTCGGTGATGTCGGTCGCCCGGTGGGCGGTCCGCTCCCCGCCGGGGTCCAGCTCCCCCGCGGTGGCGGCGAGATGCCGCTCCGTGCGCGCCCCGAGCACCGCCCGGCCCCCGTCCCGGAGGACGGCCCCGGCGATCCGGCGCCCCAGCCCCGCTCCGACACCCGACACGACGACGGTTCTGCCCCGCAACAGCATCCGGATGCCTCCCCGGCCCTGGCACTTGATCTGACGGTCCGTCAGAGTAGGTCTGTCCATCCGGGAGGGGAAGAGGGAGAAGAGGGAAGGGAGCGGCGGGACATGAGCGAGAACGCCCGGGACGCCTACGGGGAGCTGGCGGCCGTCGGACCGTACGGGGCGGGCCCCGGCCACGCCCTGATCACCCTGGTCGAGCCGCACCCCGGCCACGAGCACGCGTACAACCGCTGGTACGAGGACGACCACTTCTACGCGGGCGCCATGGCCATGCCCTGGATACAGGCCGGACGGCGCTGGGTCGCCACCCGCGAACTCCGGAGTCTGCGCTACCCCGGGCACTCCGCCGTCGCGGACCCGGTCACCGCCGGCTGCTATCTCTCCGTCTACTGGATCACCGAGGGCCGGTACGGCGACCACATGCGCTGGACCGTCGCCATCAACAGGCGGCTCAACCGGGACGGCCGCGTCCACCACGCCCGTACCCATGTCCTCACTGCCTTCCACGACCACGCGGCCACCGTCTACCGCGACGGAGCGGCCGGCCCGCGCGACATGCACGCGCTGGACCATCCGTACGCGGGTCTGGTCCTCCAGGTCGTCGACACGGACGGGCCGCGCCGGCGGGCGGAGCTTCTCGCCTGGCTGCGGGAGGGACATCTGCCCCGGCGGCTCCGGGGCTCGGCCGCGCCCCTGGTGACCGTCTTCGCGCCCACCCCGCTGCCGGAGGACCGGATGGCCCATGTGCGACAGGTGGAGGGCGTCGGCACCCGGCTGACGCTGCTCTGGTTCCTGGAGGAGGACCCCGCGCGGATCTGGGACCCGTTCTTCACCGGGCTCGGCGCGGAGGTCGCGGATGCGGGGCTGGGGCGGGTGGAACTGATGGCGCCCTTCATCCCGACCGTCCCGGGCACCGACCGCTATGTCGACCAACTGCGGTGAGCCGCCGCCCCGCTTCGGGCGCCCGGACACGGCGGAGCCCCCTCGGCCGGGACGGCGGACCAGTCGAGAGGGCTCTGTCAGGTGGTGCTGCGCCGGTTGCGCGCTGCCGAGCGGGGCTCAGCCGAGGTCGAAGGCGCCCCGCCCGGTCGTGGCCACGAACGTGTTCCACGAGCCGGGGACGAAGGTGATGGCCGGGCCGCCCGGAACCTTGGAGTCCCGCACCGAGATCGATTCGGCGACGGGGGACTTGACCTCGACGCAAGCACCGTTACCCCCGGAGTACGAGGATTTCGTCCAGGTCTCCGTGGCTCCCTGAATGATTGCCATTTCTGCTCCGCTTTCAGCGAGTGATGTGATTGCGCCAACGTTTTTGTTGGTGCCAGGGACGCTACTCGCCACAGCCGACCCGCGAGGCGCCCGTTCACTCGGTCGGATGGCATATTCCACTGTCTCTTCCCTTGCGCGGTGACGGGGGTGTACCTTGCCGTCCCGCATGGCCGCCCTGAAGGACCTCTCAGGGCTTGGTGTACCGCTTCGCGATGTTCTCGATGAAGACCCGGGTCTGTTCCACATTCAGCGCCTGGGCGCGCAGATGCTCGTACATCACGCTGTACTTGTGCACATCGTTGGCCTTCTCCAGATAGAGATCACTGGTGACGCCCTCGATGTAGACGACACTGGAATCCGTCGCGTCGGGGAACTCCAGAATCGCGTACTGCCCGTTGATTCCCGGGTGCGCTCCCATGTCGAACGGCAGCACCTGCACCGTGACATGCGGAAGCTGCGACAGCTCGATCAGATACTCCAGCTGCTCCCGCATCAACTGCTTCCCGCCGACGACCCGGTGCAGCGCGGCCTCGTCGATCACCGCCCAGAGCCGCAGCGGCTGCTCGGCCGCCTTGACCCGGTCCTGGCGGCGCATCCGCACCCCGACCCGCTTGTCGATGTCGGCGGCGCCGCTCTCCGGGAGCGCCCCCGAGATCAGCGCCTCGGCGTAGGGCCGGGTCTGGAGAAGACCGGGCACCACCTGGGGCTCGTACACCCGCAGACTCGCCGCGTCGGTCTCCAGACCGATGTAGACGCTGTACGGAATGTCGCCGAACGCGTGCCACCAGCCCTGCTGGCGGGAGTCCTTGGCCATTTGCATCAGCGAGTCGACGATACGGTGGTCGTCGACCTCGTACACCCCGCAGAGATCGCGCACATCGCGCTGGCTGATGGAACGCCGCCCGTTCTCCAGCCGGCTGATCTTCGACTGGGACACCAGAAGGCGCTCCGCCACCTCTTCGGCCGTCATGCCCTTGAGCTCGCGGAGCCTGCGCAGCTCCAGGCCCAATCGGCGTCGCCTGACGGTGGGATTGACATTGGACGCCACGGAAACTGCACCTCCGAATGCGTAGCTCAGCGTATCTACTGCTCAGCAGACTGCCACCAGATGGCACATGCGCGCTGCAAAATCGCCACACGGGACGCGTTCACGGGACGGACGCGAGGGTGTTCCGCCACGCGGGGTCGCACGTGGTCGTGGACGGTCGTACGTGTGCTCGTGCGCGGGGCCCGCGCACGGGTGCGCGGGGGAACGCACGGGAACGCGCGGGGCAGTCGGATGGCTGCCCCGCGCGTCATGTGCCGGTGGTTCCCGCGTGCCGGTGTGGCGGTCCCGCCCGCACGGCTCGTGCTGTTCGGTGCCGGTGTCCGGTGCCGTCGGGTGGTGCTGGTCGGTGCTGGTCGGTGCTGGTCGGTGCTTTTTCTGCGCTGTCTCAGTGCGCGGCGACGCGGTCCATGCTGCCGCGGCGCGGTTGCATCGGCACGGCCGCCTGACGGCTGCCGGTCGCTGCGGAGGGATTGCGGCGCGGCTGCGCGGCCACACCGTTCTGGACGTCCATCACGGCATGCGCCACGAGTCCGCCCATGGGGTCGTGTCTGATGAGATCCCGCAGCCGGGACCGTGAGGAGCGACCCTCATTGCCCGGATACAGATGCTTGCCGAGTCCGACCGCGTGGGCCAGCGCGGCGAGCGCCGCGGTCCGCGGGTCCGGCGGGACGCCGGTGCGGATCGCGCTGTCCAGCCGGGCTCTGATGTCCCGGCTGATCGCCGTCTCCGTCGCCTGGTAGCGCGTCGTCGGCAGCACTCCGCACATCTGGCCCGCCACGGCATGCACCATGCCGCACCGCTCCAGATGCGCGAGATAGATCTGGCGCAACCCCAGCCGGGGCCCGCCGATCCAGTGGACGGCCCGGACCGGACTGCCGCGTCTGCGCAGCAGTTCCAGTGCGGAGTCCAATGTCGGATCTCCGGTCGGCCGTGGCATCACCACGGCGATACGATCCCCGTCTGGGGCTATCCGTCCTGCCAGAGCCAGCTCCACTAGCTGGGCTCCGGCCAGGCCGAGGTCGAGCGACTGCGGCTGCGCTGTGGTACCCGTGGCCGGGTCCAGAGCGAGCAGCAGAAGCTCCTCCGGAATAGTTCTGCGGCTCCTGCCCATCCATGCCTCCCCGCGTGGATGAATGACAGGGTGACCCCTCTCACATTGGTCTGTCGAGAGTGCCTGTGTGGTTTGTATGGGAACCGTTAGGTATGTCGTTCTCGTCTATACGCGGGGGCCGTGCTCTCACACAGGACACTGATAGATGGTTCGGACAACACGGGCCGCCGATATCCGGCGTCCCGGAGTGCGCTCGTATGGCAGCGGCGCATGACTCATGGAGGAGGCACGGTGGCGGGCGAGTCCCCCGACAGGTCGGAGCAGCGGAAGTCGTCGGGGGAGACGGCTCAGGGCGAGCGCGATCCGCGCCCGGCCCCGCTCGACCGGGCGGGGTCATCGGGTGGGGACCGGCCGACGGCGGTTGTCGGCCGCACGGAGGCGAAGCCGGACACGGACACGGACAGGGAGCCGGAGGCGAAGCCGGACACCGAGTCGGTGAAGGCGGAGCCGGAGCCGGAAGCGGATACGGATACGGGGGCGGCCCCGGACCGGGGCGGCGAGCCCGGCACCGAGACCGGCTCGGCCGCGAACGACAAGCGGCTGAGGTCGGCCGTGGCCGCGTGGGTGGCGTCCGCCGAGGACGCCGAGGACGACGAGGACGCCGAGAAGGGCGGGTCGGACGGGGAGCCGGGCGCCTCGGACCCGGCCGGGGAGACGGCCGCGCTGCCGGAGACGGCGGCAGAGGAAACGGCACTGCTGCCGGAGGTGAGGCCGGAGCCCCCGGAGCCCGAGTCGGAGCCGGAGCCGGAGTCCGAGCCGAGGAAGGAAGCCGGGAAGCCGGGGGCCGGTGACGAGGCGGACCCCGGCGAGGCGGACGAGACCTCCGGCCCTGCCCCGGTCCCTGCCCCGGTCCCGGTCCCGGTCGCGAACGAGGACGCGGACGCGGGTGGCGCCGAGGAGGGCGCCAAGGGCGAGAGCGGGGACGACCCGGACGGCTCCGGGGTCTCCGGGGCAGCCGGGGAGACCAGGACACCCGAGGCTCCCGGGAAGCCCGGGAAGCCGGAGGCGTCCAAGGCTTCGGAGGAGCCCGAGGCACCCGGGGGGGCTTCCGGGAAGCCCGGGAAGCTCAAGGCTTCGGAGGAACCCGAGGAACCCGAGGCGCCCGGGGCCCCCAAGGCATCCGGGCCGCCCGCGGCGGCCAAGACCTCCGCCGGCGGCGAGGACGCCCCCGCCGAGGACCACCCCACCGCCGTCTTCGGCGCCCTCCGGCGGCCCGCCCCCGCCGACGACAGCCCCACCACCGCGCTCAAGATCCCCCCGCCCCCCCGCCGCGAGACCAACCCCGCGCCCGCCGCCTCCCCGGCCGAGCGGCCCAGCACCTTCGTACCGCTGCGCCGGGACGACGACGTACGGACCCCGTCCTGGAGCAGGAACGACACAGCGGGCACCACGGCGGCCAAGGCCGCCACCGCGACGGCGGAGGCCCCCGAGGCCACCGCCCCGGCGGCGGAGCGCGCGCCGGCCGACGCTCCCGCGGGCTTCACCGGGGACGAGCGGACCAGCCAGCAGCCGCTGCCGCCGCAGCAGCCGCCGCTCGATCTGCTCGCCCAGCTCACGAACACCCCGGACACCCCGGTGCGCACCGCGCTGCGCCGGGTCAAGATCTGGACGCCGCTCGTCCTGCTGCTGCTCGTGGTCTTCGCGGTCGCACAGGTGCTGCGCCCGCTCCCGGAGCCGGTGCTGACGCTCACCGCCGACCCCGCCTACACCTTCAAGGGCGGCAGGCTCGCCCTCCCGCTGCCCGGCGAGGGCCAGGGCGCGGTGGCGATCGAGGGCGTCGGGACCATGGCGACGTACGGCGCGCAGAAGCCCGCGCCCATCGCGAGCGTCACCAAGGCGATGACCGCCTATGTGATCCTCAAGGAGCGCCCCATCACCGGCAAGCAGGTGGGCCCGGGGATCACCATCGACCGCCGGGCGGACGAGGAGTACGAGAAGGGCCTCAACATCGAGTCGGTCGAGCCGGTGGAGGAGGGCCAGGAGTACACCCAGCGCGAGATGCTGGAAATGCTCATGGTCGCCTCCGCCAACAATGTGGCCCGGCTGCTCGCCCGCTGGGAGTCCGGCTCCGAGAAGGCATTCGTCCAGAAGATGAATGACGCCGCCAGGGACCTCGGGATGAAGGACACCGTCTACACCGACCCGAGCGGATTGAAGGAGTCCACCACCTCGACCCCGCTGGACCAGCTGAAGCTGGCCCAGGCGGCGATGGAGAACGACGTCTTCGCGGATATCGTCAACCAGCCCCAGGTGGAGATCAAGACGCTCGGCAAGACGATCTACAACAGCAATGGCCTGGCCCTGCTCAAGGACGGTGTCGGCGGCATCAAGACCGGTTCGTCCACCCCGGCGGGCGGCAATCTGCTCTGGTCGGCCAATGCCCGGGTCGACGGGAAGATCCACCGCATCGTCGGTATCACCATGGGAATCCAGGACGCCGAGGATCTGAAGGCCAAGCAGAAGCTCGCGGTCAGCAGCAGCATCCGGGTGATCGAGGCGGCGCAGGAGGCCGCCGGTTCCGCCACGGTGATCCGGAAGGGCGATGTCGTCGGCCGGGTCGACGACGGCCTCGGCGGTCAGGTCCCGGTGATCGCCACCGAGGACCTGAAGGCGGTCGGCTGGAGCGGCCACCGGGTCGAGATCACTCTCGGCAGCGGTGACCGGCCGGTGCCCGGCACCGGCGCGGCCGGCGACCGGGTCGGCACGGTCTCGATCGGCTCCGGCGCGGGGAAGGCGTCCGTGCCGGTCGCGCTCCAGCGGGACATGGCGGAGCCCGGCTTCATGGAGAAGCTGACCCGGGTGGGCTGATCCCCGCCCCTGCCGTCTCCCGCCGCCCACCGCCGCGCGCCCCGCACCGGGCCGCACCGGCGCACCGGTCTCCCCGGCCGGGTGTCCGCACCCGGCCGGGCCATCCGTATCACCAGGGCGTCCCCCGGCCGGGGGACGCCCTCGTGTTAGCGTCCCGGAGCAACTGTCCGCGCCGGGGCGGCGTCCTACGGAGAGCACCGCCACCGCCCGCCGCCGCCCCGGGCGGCGCACCGCAGAGGGCAAGAGGTCCCCAGGGACGGACATACACACCAGCACCGCGAGATCGTGACAACAGCACACGGACGGGGAGACGGGGAGAGTCGCAGTGAGTACCGCTGAGCCGGTCCGGACGGACGGCCACAGCACCGGCACAGGGCCACCGGAACGGGACCGCGACCAGGTCCCCGACCAGGACCGGGAGCAGGACGAGGACCGGAACCGGACGAGGGAAGTCCTCGCCGACGCCTGGGACCGGCTGAGCCGCCGCCCCGTGCTGGTCACGGCCGTGGTCGCCGCGTTCGTGCATCTGCTCTGGTTTCTCTTCGTCGCCCACAGCGGTGGTGACATCGCGGCCCAGGACGCCTGGACCGAGTTCGTCGGCCGCCACCCCGACTCGGCGTACAACCTCGCCTGGTACGGAGGGACGCACCCGGTCTCCTACAGCGTGGTCTCGCCGTATCTGATGTCGGTGATAGGCGTCCGGCCGACCATGATGGCCGCCGGCACGCTCTCGGCCGTGCTGACCGCGCTGATCCTGGTCCGGCTGCGCGCCGTGCGCAATCCGCTGGCCTGCTCGCTCGCCGGGGTCTTCGCCTTTCTCTGCAACGCGCTCTCGGGCCGTGTGACCTTCGGCCTCGGCATGATGTTCGCGGTCGGCGCGGTCGCCACCGTCTTCTGCTGGCCCCACCGCTGGCGGTACAAGCGCTGGGCGAAGGCCGCCGTCGCCATCCCGCTCGCGGCGCTCGCCACCGCCGCCAGCCCGGTCGCCGGGCTCTTCCTCGGTGTGGTGGCCGCCGCGCTCTTCCTCAACGGGCGCCGGCCCGGTGCGTATGTGATCGGTCTGCCCCCGGTCGCGGTCGTGGCGCTCTCGTCCTGGCTCTTCCCCTTCTCGGGTACGCAGCCGATGTCGCTGGCCTCCACCTCGCTGCCCTTCGTCTTCGGGGTCGCGGTCTTCCTCCTCGTACCGAAGGAGTGGCGCACCGTCCGGGTCGCCGCCGCCGTCTACTCGTTCGGCACCCTGCTGACCTGGGCGATCGACTCCCAGATCGGCTCGAATGTGTCCCGGATGCCGATGCTCTTCGCGGGTGTGGCGCTGCTGGCGGCCCTGCCGTACACCGCCGCGCGCTCCCGGAAGTGGATCGCGCTGATCGTCGCCTTCGCCGGGCTGAACGTCTGGATCGGCTACAAGGCCGTGGACGACGTCGTCCGTACCGCCCCGACCGCCTCCTGGACGTTCGAGCTGGCCCCGCTGGTCGACAAGCTCCAGGACGTCGGGGCCGAGCGCGGCCGGGTCGAGGTCGTCCCCGCGAGCAGCCACCGGGAGGCGTCCGCGCTCGCTCCGCACTTCCATCTGGCACGCGGCTGGCTCCGCCAGGCCGACATGGAGCGCAACCCGATCTTCTACGACAAGGAGAACCCGCTCAGCGCGGCGGACTACCGGGCCTGGCTGGACCGCTGGGCCGTCCACTACGTCGTCCTGCCGAACGGCTCCCCCGACGTCGGGGCCAGGGAGGAGGCGGAGCTGATCAAGACCGGGCTGCCCTATCTGGACCGGATCTGGGCCGACCCGAACTGGCAGCTCTACGCCGTGAAGAACCCGACGCCGCTCGCCGAGCGGCCGGGCGCGGTGGAGGAGGCGAGCCAGAACGAGGTGCGGATCAAGGTGGAGAAGCCGGGCCGGGTGCTGCTCCGGGTGCCCTACTCGCCCTGGCTGGGCCTGGTCGACGAGAACGGCGACAAGGTGCGGGGCCCGGAGGAGACCGAGGAGTCCAAGCAGCGGCCGGACGGCGAGCCGAAGTCCTTCGCGAACCTCAACGGCTGTCTGAACAAGACGGAGGAGGACGCGGAGGGCGGCGAGTGGACGGAGCTGGTCGCGCCCCGGGCGGGTGTCTACCGGCTCTCGGCCCCGTACGACTTCTCGCGCGGCACCCCCTGTCCCGAGGAGCTGCGGCCCTAGGGGAGTTTCCTTCGGACCGGGCCGGGTCGGTGTGCGCGGTGGTCCGGTGCCGGGGCTCGCGAGCCCCGGCAAGATCCGAAGGAGACGGCCCAGGGTCTTCCGGCGGCCTCCGTCCGGCGGCGACGGGCCTCTGTTCGACGGCCGAGGGGCTTCCGGCCTGAGGCCTCGACCCGGCGCGCCTCGACCCGACGGGCCTCCGCCCGAAGGGCGTCCGTCCGGCGGCCCGAGGGCCCGGCGGCCCGGAAATCTCCGGACCGCCGGGCCCTTCGGCGTACTGCCACCGCCCTCCACGCCCGTTCTCCGGGCCCCCGGGGGACGGAGCGGGCGGGCGCGGGCGGGGCTACTCCGACCGCAGCCCGTCCGGGCGCATCAGCCGCCAGAGCGCCGGCATGCTCAGCAGGGTGATCAGCCCGATCAGGGCCGCCCCCACCCCGACGATCGGCAGGAACACCCACCAGTCGGCCACCGGCTCGCCCACCATCAGCAGCAGCACCCGGCCCAGCGCGATCCCGCCGGCGACCGCGAGCGCGAGCCCCAGCGCGATCGGTACCGCCGTCTGCCAGAGCACCGACCAGCTCAGGGTGGAACGGCGCGTACCGAAGGCGACCAGCACCGCCAGCAGCCGCTTCCGGTCACGGAGCTGCTCCAGTGTGGAGACCAGCAGCGACACCGCGATCAGCGTCATGGTCGCGGTCACCCCCACCATCAGCCCGGTGCGGATGTCGGCGAACTGGCTGTCCGTCTCGGTCCCGTGGAGCGCGCGGACGTCCGTCAGCGGATCGAGCGCCGCCACCGCGTTACGGGCGTGCTCGGCCGCGTTCGGTACGTCCGGGTCCAGCCGGATCATCGCCCTGGCCAGCGGATTGGCGAGCCTGGACTCGTCGATGGCGCCCGGGGTGGCCAGCACTCCGCCCGTCCGCTCGCCCATCGGGTTGAACACGCTGTCCACCGGGATGGCGGAGGCGGGGACGCGCCACAGCTCCCGCTGGTCGTCGCCCCTCGCGGGGAGCGCGACCCGCTCGCCCGGCTTCGGCTGGTAGGGGTACCCCTGGTAGCCGCCCTTGCGGACGAGGAAGACATCGCCGTCCTCGCAGGCCGACAGCTTCGCCAGCTCCCGCAGGGAGGAGCAGTCCCCCACGGTGAGCCCGGTGAAGACGGGGGAGGGCTCGTCCTTGAGCCCGGGGCCCGGCCGGTCGAGGTGCGACTCGGTCAGGCTGATCACCCGGGTGACCCCCTCGGCCTCGGCGTACTCCGCCATCCGGGCGCGGCCCTCGGCACCGTCGCGCACATCCGCCCGGGCCTCCAGCTGGGCCCGCTCGGTGTCCATTCCGGTGGTCTGGGTGAAATCGCTCTGCACGGAGCTGAAGAGCATCTGGAGCGCGATGGCACCGGCCGCGGCGACCACGATGCCGCTGATCGCGCGGGCCGCCACACCACTGCTCAGCTGGAGCCGGCGGATCGCCAGCTGCCAGGAGACCGGGCCGCCGTCCAGCCGGTTGACGACCGCCTCCACCAGCCAGGGCAGCAGCGAGGTGATTCCGCCGAGCACCAGCACCGCGCCTGCGGCGATCTGGAAGGTGTCGATGGCGATGCTGCCCATGGTGATCTGGCCCGCCTGCGCCAGCAGCAGCAGAAGACCGACGACCGGGGCGAGCAGCCGCCACCAGAGCTTGCGGACGCGCGGCGCGGCGTTCCGTACCACCCCGAGCGGCTCGACCGAGACCCCGCGCATGGAGAAGAGGGTCACGACCACCGCCGACAGGGGAACGGCGGTGGCGATCACGGTCACGAGCAGCGGGTTCGGCGAGATGTCGGAGGAGAACGCGGTGACGTCCAGGATCGTCACCCCGCTCGCGAACTGCCGCAGGAGCGCGAACAGCCCCACCCCGACGAGCAGCCCCAGCAGGGCGCCGCAGAGCGACTCGCCGGCCGCGACCCGGTTGGTCATCGCCCGGTCGGCACCGACCAGCCGCAGCGCGGCGAGCCGGCGGTCGCGCTGCTCGCCGCCGAAGCGGGCGGCGGTGGCGATGAAGACCCCCACCGGCAGCAGCAGCGCCACACAGCCGATCAGGACGATCAGCAGCAGCACCCCGTTGAGCGGTTCGCTGAACATGGGGCGGCCGAAGTCGCTCGCGCGGCCGGTGGCCTGCTCGTCGGTGAGCTGTGCGCTGCCCGCGTAGTACCTCAGCTCGCCCGGACCCAGCAGTCCCGAGTCCTCGATGGTGGCGGTGATCCGATAGGGGAATCGTTCCTTCAGCAGCTCGCCCCGGGGGGAGGCGAGCAGCTCGGCGAGGGCGGGGGAGGCGGCCATCTCGCCGGGCCCCGGCAGCTCGTCCACCCCGGGGGGCACCGCGGTCGGCCCGTCGCCGTCGGGCCGGAAGACGATGCCGGTGACGCTCTCGTCGTGGTACTCGGTCAGGGTCAGGGCATAGCGGAACGATTCATCGGACCGCCGGGTGTCCCCCTGGGTGTCGACCGTGCGGGCCTCCTCGCGGGAGTCGCGGCTCGCCAGGACGTGGGGAACGGCCGCGGCGACGAGCAGCAGGGCGACCCCCAGTCCGACTCCGAGGCCGGTGAAGGCGGTGCGGACCCAGCCGCGCCGGCCGCCGGTGACGGCGAACCGGAGTCCGAGGACCAGGTCCCGTGCCCAGCCGCGGAGGCCGGGCCGGGGCGGGCGCGTGCGGGCCGGGGCGGTGGCGCCGCTTCGGGCCTCGGCGCGCGGGGGTGCTGTCCGGGAGCTCATACCGCCCCCGCCATGTCCCGCACCGTGCCGTCGCGCACGACGACCTCGCGGTCGGAGTAGGCGGCCACCCGGGCCTCGTGCGTCACCAGGACGACCGCGGTGCCGCTCTCCCGCGAGGCGTCGGTGAGCAGCCGCATCACCCGTTCCCCGTTGAGGGAGTCGAGCGCCCCGGTCGGCTCGTCGGCGAAGAGCACCCGGGGCGAGGTGACCAGCGCCCGGGCGACGGCGACCCGCTGCCCCTGCCCGCCGGAGACCTCTCCCGGCCGCTTGCCGCCGACATCGGCGACCTCCAGCCGCTCCAGCCACTCCCGGGCCGCCGCGTGCGCGGCCTTCCGCTTGGTCCCGGCGAGCCGCAGCGGCAGCGCGACATTCTCCGTACAGCTCAGTTCGGGCACGAGCTGCCCGAACTGGAAGACGAACCCGAACTCCGTGCGCCGCAGGGCGCTGCGCTCGGCGTCCGGCATCGACGCCATCTCCCGCCCGCCGTAGGTGATCGACCCCGAGTCCGGCCGGATGATCCCGGCCAGACAGTGCAGCAGCGTGGACTTCCCGGACCCGGAGGGCCCCATGATGGCGACGACCTCCCCGGCCCGCACATCGAGGGAGGCGCCGTCGAGTGCGGGAGTGGGCCCGAAGGCCTTGCGCAGATCGTGCGCGGAGAGAAGGGAACCGGGGTACGCGCTCACGCGCCGACCTCCTTAGCGAGCCGGTCCAGACGCGCGGCTGTCAGCTCCAGCCAGCGCAGATCGGCTTCCATGTGGAACAGGGCGTGGTCACAGATGAGCTGATCGGCGAGGTCCCCGCCGCGCTTGCGGTCGGTGAGGATGCGCATCATCCGCAGATGCTCGGCCCGCTGGGTGTCCAGCAGTCCGGCGGCACTCCGCCCGGTGAGCAGCGCGAGGACGACCTTGGTGTAGAGCGTCGACTGGAGATACGGCTCGGGCTTCTCCGGCTGCGCGAGCCACCGCCCGACATCGGTGATCCCGGCCTGAGTGATCGCGTACCGCTTCCGCTCGGGCCCGTTCCCCGCCTCCACCCCGTCGACCTCGACGAGGCCGTCCCGCAGCAGCCGGGACATGGTCGAGTAGATCTGCCCGTAGTGGAGGGGCCGGTCGTGGCCGAACTTCTCATCGAAGGCCCGCTTGAGGTCATAGCCGTGGCGGGGGCCGGACTCCAGGAGTCCGAGCAGAGTGTGACCTATGGACATGGGGATGACTATACATAGTGGGTATACATGGTGTGTATAGATACTCTCCAGGGCACTCGCCGGGCGTCCCTCAGGACCTTCCGGGGCCACTCCGCGCGCCAGGAACGACAAAGGCCCCACTCCAGCAGGAGCAGGGCCAAGGTGCGGGCTCGTCGGAGGTATTTCTAACCTTCTTCATGCAGGTTGGGGCCGTCGGTTGGATCGTGCCCGGAATCCTCTGAGCCGGCCGCATCAGTCTCGTCGCCATGGATGCCCCGGCGAAGGTTCTGCACATCGGTCTGCAGATTCAGCAGTGCCTCACGCAGGCTGTCCAGTTCCCCGACCTCGATCAGAGGTGGCCAGCTACCCGACTGGGAGTCGAGTTCCAGCAGTTGATCCAGCGAGTCGCGGGCCGTCGCCAGTCCCTGGCGCAGAATGCGGCGATGCTCCACCGCGCGCTGAGCCGCCGGCCGCAAATCCTCAGCGGGCGACTGCTCGGCGCCGGGTGACGGGAGGGGGGACACCTCACTGTTAGGAGATTCGCTGCCGCTCTCCGCCTGGTCCTGGTCTTGAGAAGGAGTGGCGGAGACCGGCCAGGGAGCGCGCCGGGCATGGTATGCCTTGTAGGCCTCCTGTGCACGTTTCTCGTCGGAGGTCCAGACCACGTCCCACTGGGCCAGGGGCACCGGCAGGCCGGCCTCATTGCGGGCGATCTTGTCCGGCTCGCTGAGATCGACCTTGAAGTGAACGTAGGCGATCGCCTCGTCCTCCTCGTGCTCCCTCTTGATGAACTGGCGGAGGGTCACCGCGTTCTGGGGAAGCTGATCAGCCCGGAATCGATTGGCTGCCAGCGCGAGGGTCCACAGCCCCGGGACGTTGTCGTGCTGAGCCAGATCCTCAATGATCTGGCTCACGTCGGCGCGGAAGGGGACACCGCCCTTGTCCTTGGAGGCCATGAGTGCGGAACCGACGTTGCGCGTCAGCTGCTTGTCGGCGATGAGCGCGATCCCGCCCGCCACGGCGAGTGTGCAACGAGCGTGGGTGTCACCGGCCAGAGCGGGCGCGATCAGGGTGCTGAAGTCATCTGTCGCGATCGGCTCCCACTCCTTGGTGACCTCCGAGGTGAGAACACCACCATTGCGCCAGGCATTACGCGCCTGGGCAGAAACGGCCTTCTTGTGACTGCGCCAGGGGAGGTCGATGATGGGACCGAGCAGTTCGGCGAACCCTTTGTGGCCCATGCGCTTGCCACCCTTGATCGCCTTCGCCTGGTCCTTGAGCTGCTCAAGCAGTTCGGGCCGGGTCAGCGCGTGGACCAGATAGACACCGCGCCACAGGGCGTTGCCGGGAATTTTGTCATCGCCGAACTCCTGGGGAAAGTCTTCGGGACTGATCCGGCCCACGGCCAGGCCGTAGATGGCCTGGAGACTCTCCTGGTCCACCATGGCGTCACCTTGGTGGATCACCCGCTTGAGGGCGCGGGTGATCACCTCGACATTCTGAGCTGCGGTTTCCCACTGCATGAACTCCACATGCACCGAGGCAAGGATCGAGCGCATCGCATCGTCGAAGACGTCCTCTGGCGCGAGCAGGTGGCCGAGGTGGGCTTCGGCCCCGACGGCGATCTGGGCGGGCACGACATAGGTCTGGGCAATCTGGATCGCCCGCATACCCGGTTCCGGGCCTGATGTCTCTCTGGCGAATTCCTCAGCCAGAGACTTGCGCCAGCTCTCACGGCTCTCCGCGAGCCGCTGCGGCAGGCCTTCAGAGGGGGACGTCCTGCCCTTGCCGAAGAGGGCGTCCATCGCGAGACTGGCCGTCTCTGCGGCCCCGCTGTCCGGGCCGGCCAGGACGCTCCAGGCGCTCGCCAGCCGAGTGATCCCGTCCCGCACCGTGAGGGCGTGGAACGGCTCTGTGTCGTCCTCGAAGGTGAACTCGACAGGGTGGACGATGAGGTTGCGGGTCACCTTTCGGGCCAGGATGGACGTGGTGTAGTTGTTGAGCGCGAGGGTGCTGTTGAACGTCTGCCAGACGTGGTTCCGAAGGTGTTCCAGGTCCTTGTACCGATATTGGACCACCGCGCGAGGTCGTCCGTTCTCGGCTGTCCCCATCACGTGTGGATCCGGGACTTCCATCACCTCCATCCCGGTGCGGGGCTGGATGCCCGGGAACAGCTCGCTCAGCCATACTCGGGTGACGGCCGACCGAAGGGTCGCGCCCTCGACGTTCTCCTCCATGAGGAGCCCGACCGGATCCTCCGCGGTCGGGCTGAGCTGTCGGGCCAGGCTGGCCGGTGTGGTCGTGGCACGTGCCACGGCCTGCCAGGCACCGTCGGGCAGAGAGGTGATCGGGTTGGCCAGACCCGCTGTCACGACCTTGGAGCGGTCGGCCTCGGTGGACGGGGCGGGCAGACTGCGCTCGACGTTGGAGATCAGGATCTTCTCGGATCGCCAGGGCACTGTCATGGATTGGGGAAAGGGCTGGGGCATTGTGCCTCCGTCAAGGGCGGGTTCGTGTGGGAAGCTGGGCGCGCGGTCCTGGCCCGGGTGTCCGGGGTGCCAGGTCCGCCGCCGGGCCCTCGGTCATGTCGCCGGGGCCCGGCCTCTCTGGGCGCTCGTCACAGAGCGATCGGGCCTTCGGCCGCCGGGAGCAGCTCGGCGAACCAGCCCTTCATGAAATCTCTTCTGGTGTGTCCGACCACAGACTGGAAAGCGGTGTAGGCGACGAAGTCCGCTGCCTGGAGCAGGTGTTTCCCGCGGGCCGGAGCGAAGAAGGGGTCCTCGATGATGTGCCGATCGCTGTGCGGCAATCGGCGGTGTGCCTCCCGCAGGGTGTGTTCTGTGCCATTGCCGTCGACACAGAGCATCGCGAAGCTGTCGACAGTCCTGTGGCGGCGGTTCAGTTCCATGACGAGAGCCGTGTACAGCTCCTCACGGGTCGCGCCGGCGCGGTAGGCGGCACCGGCGGTGACCCCCGGCATCGCCGCAACAGTCCTGAGTCCGCGCTGGATTACATTCCGGAACCTGGTCTTCTCCGCATCTGTCGGCCCACGCCCGGGGATCGTGTGCAGCGGCCGGCCCCGCCCGCCAGCGAGATTCACCGCGTGCAGCGTGTCGTCGGCCTGGATGTTCAGGTCGGGGTCCGCGTGCAATTCGCCACGGAGTGCCTTCCACATCCTCTCGGCGTCGCGCCACGCGCGGACGTCGACCCGTAGCCACCCGGCGACCGCCATCCTGGAATCGCCCGAGTCGTCCAGGTAGTAGAGGCTGACGGGGGAGTCTTCGCGAGTTGTGGAACCTGAGGGGTCGGCGCCCCCACCAGGTTGATTTGCATATGCAATCCGTCTGGATGGGAGACCCTGGGGATTGTCGTCCGAGCTGGGGAACGGTAGTGCACTCCCTTCTCTGTCACTAATTCTCATGTGCCGCCCTCTGGTGTGCCGCATCTCTCGCCGGAGAGCCTCTGGCGCAACCTCGGGCCCGCATGTCGCGAGACTCTCGCGGCACGTCGACTCAGGCTAGACGATTGATAAGTAGACAGTCTGACGAATATGTCTACTGAGGCGGAGTTGGCTGAATGTTGTCGCCTCTCATGTGAGGTATTTCCTGGCATCAGGAAATTTGTCACGCATCCCGGCGATTGGACTTGTGTCCAGCTTGTCCAATGCTGCGACAATTGCGGCTATGCGGATCGCCTGTCCAAGCGGGGAATCTTTCCTGATGACGAACACCGACTCGTTCTCCGAGGTTGGCAGCCGTCTGGGGAGGGTGACCATCCCCTGCCGGTCGAGGGCGGCCGCGATTTCCTCGCAGAGCTCCAGACTGAGTCGTGCCCGACTTGGCGCCGCGTACCCCTTGATGAAGCGCATCGATACGCGCGTGATGCCGTCGTTCACTTCCAGCGCGTTTGCTATAACAGTGAAGTCCATAAATAGGTACTCTACTGAGTTATCTTCCTCAAGATCAATGCTCTCTGGTGGCTCAACGGTGGGCGCACCGCCGGGGTGCGCTCAGCGGTTGGGGGAGGGGGGCTGCGGCCTGGCGGCCTGACCGTACAGCGGCCCGCTGCCAGGATCAGCACGATTTGGCCTATTTGTCATTCAAGTAGGTGCTTACGCCCGGAATGTTCGGGGAGGTTATTTGGCACCGTCTGAGGTGTGGCCATTGGAAAGATGCAGAGATTTGAGGTTCTTGAATCGCGCGAAGGTGTTCTCGTCGGAAGGGATAGCGCGAGTGTAAATTCTCGGGTGCGTCAATGACGGAGGTGCGGTGTGAAGGCTCGTGAGTCCGGTGTTCACGTCGTGCCGATGGAGCATCGGGTACTCAAGTCGGGTCATGTCTGGCCAGATTCTGAAATCCTGGAGGCGGGCCCTGGTGATTCCCGGGAAGCTGGACACGTATCAGATCAGATGGGTAATTCGGGTCAGTGGACTCAGGTCGGCGTCATGGCTGGGGTCGGTGAACTGGGTGAACCTGAGCTTGGGAAGCAGGCGCAAGGTGTTCGGGTCCAAGCCGTCGAAGTGGGATGGTTTCAGCCAGTCGAGCTCTTTGAGCTCACCGATAGTCGACGCTTCCCTTGTTGGGCCGTTGGTGAACAGTGTGAGTCGGCGCAGCCCTGGATGATTTCGGAGGACGGATGGATCGCCAACCTCCAGCGGATTACTCACCCACAGCTGTTTCAGAGGAGGTAGCTCCGCGAGAAAATCAAGATTCTTTACTCTGAAAGCTATGTGAAGGTCTGTCAGAGTGTGCAACCGGCTGCCGCGTGCTGCCCGGAATGGCTGAGTGGGATTATGCGTCCCGACTATGGAAATCGGGACAGAATGTCACTGACGTGGATGTCTGCGTCGAAGTAATCCCATGCTCTGATGAGTTCCGCGACAACAGCTTTCTCGTCTCCTGCGCAACCCGCCAGCACGCGCAAGGACCCCTCGCCCCCGATCAGTGCCACGGTTCGTACCGTCTGTGCTGCCGCCCGTTCGGCAAGCCGGTTCAGGGTCCGCGGTAGCCAACGCAGCAGTCCGGGCCCCACCCCGCCAGCACGGGCGGATCAGTCTGCGGTCTGGCCGGCAGCAGCTTGGCCACGACCCCGTCCAGACGGCTCGCGAGCCGGTCCGAGACAGAGGGAAGCGTTTTCTGGCACTCTGCCGCCAGCAGTCGCAGGGCCCGCCCGTGGCGGGGCTCCTCCTAGGTGCGGTCGAGAACGCCGCCGAGCAGCTCCTCGCATTGGCGTGTTGGCATGACCCACCGCCATGATGATCGTCTTCCGCCACAGCGGCCGGACTCCGCCCGCCCTGCAGCAGAACTCGAGAGGAATCGCTCAGCGCGGCCTCGACACCGATACCGGAGTTCTCGTGTCCGGCTTCTTCCCCGAAAGCTCATATCCGGCCTGAGCAGTGGCAGGGACCGGGCAGTGCGCCGGCGCTTACCGTCATCTCCTGTGGCCCGCAGGCGATGTACGTGACCGAGAGCCGTACGCGTGGTGCGGTCAGCTGCTCGGATGTTCGTCGGAACAGCTCCACTTCGTCGAGGTCTCTGCTGACCAGCTCCAGATATCTGCGGCGGAGGGCCGTGTCGGGGTCCGCACTATCCGGAGCGAACAGCGTGCTCCGGCAGGCGTTCCGGGGCACGCCACCTTGGCGCCGAGCGTGGCGGCCCGGGACAGCAGTTCCCAGGCCGCCCGTTCCTCGAAGACCGGCAGGCTGCGCACGATGCGGACGTAGTACTCGATGCACTTCCCCCGCCTGGTCGTGCCTGGGTTTCTTGTGGCTGCCGTACTGGCTGGACAAGGTCATCAAGCCGCGGCGGAAGCTCAGCACGTACGACAAGTACGAGGCTCATGTCCGTCTCTACCTGATACCGATGATCGGCACCAAGCGTCCGGAATCGTTGAGCGTCGCCGATGTGCGGCGCTTCCTCGTCCGTCTGGAGAACAAGACGGCCGCGGCGACGGCAAAGGAATTACACCGGGTTCTTCGAACGGTGCTCACCGCGGCCTGCCGGGAAGAACTTGTCACCCGCAACGTGGCCCAGTCTCGTGGAGCCGCCTCGCCCCAGGGCGCGGGAGCTGACCCTCTGGACACTCGACTTCCTCGCCGCGGCCCGGAAGGACCCGCTCTACGCCGCCTTCGTCCCCGCCATCACCCTGGGGGTCCGACGTGGTGAGATCACCGGTCTGCCCTGGACGGACGTGGACTTGGAGGGCGCGCGTCCCCATGCCCGCCAAGTGCATGGCTCCGCTGCGCCGACACGGATGCGGCAGGCGGACGCGCGGGATCGCGCGGGGGGAGAAGCGGCAGGAACAGGGCCACGTATACACGCACGTCGTGCAGGACACCCAGCGGGAAGCCATGAGCCACATGGACCGGCTGTTCAGGCGGCGTCCCGTCCGGGAGTGATCAGAGGCCTTGATGTCAAAGGCCCCGGACCATGATCGGTCCGGGGCCTTTTGCCTGGTGCCCCCGGCAGGATTCGAACCTGCGACACCCGCTTTAGGAGTGGGATCGAATCTGTGATCGGGAGTGATCATCCATGCCGGGTGGTGCTGTCCGTGCAGGTCAGCGCCACCTGGCCTTACGCCCACCCCTGCTCCCTGACACCGTATGCCGCTCCGTCCGCGCACGCATCGCGCACGCATTCGGTCGTGTGACCAGCCGTTCTCCAGCCCGAGAGGGCGCCCCTACCGTCGCGCGGCAGTCGACTGAAGGCGGGACTACCTCCTATCGCCGTACCCATCTGCGATGTCAGTGGTGCGCCATATGATGCAGAGATGGTGGGGCGTGACGGAGCGGAACAGGTGGCCAGCCCGTACTCGACTGGTGGCGGTGGCACGGTCTTGGAGCACCGTTTCGGTGCTGTCCTACTGGCTCACCTTCTCCTAGGCGATCCAGTACCGGCTTTGGGCGACGAAGTGACGCCGGTGGAAGTGCGCTTTCAGGACAGTCATTTCAGTGCCGTAGACGACCTGATCGTCGTCGGCAACACAGCCGACGGAGCGCAGCGGCGGTTGTCGATCGGAGTGCGTAGGGCCCCGAGCTTCGTAACCAGCGACGATTCCACAGCGGACCTACTTGTGTCCTACCTGCGGGTTGTTACCGACCATTGGGACGAGGCCAGTACGGGACGCTGGCGCCTGGCAGTTGCAGTGGCCAGTCCCAATCCGGCCGTACAACAGGTGCGTGAGCTGGCTGTGATCGCTCATGGGCAGCCCGATGAGGAGTCGTTCCGCGCAGCCGTAGAACAGGCGGGACGTACGAGCAACGCTGTTCGCACGCGATTGACTCATCTGGATGCGTTGATCGCTAAGGCGGCTGCCAGCCCGAAGGTACGTACCGAGACACCTGACGCGGAGCTGACCTGGCGAGTCCTGCACGTGCTCTGGTTGTGGGAGCTGAGGCTGGAGGGAGTCGACGAGTCCGACCGCACAGCGGTCGTGGGGCGTCTGCGGGGTATCGTTCCCGACTCCTCCGTAGAGGGTGCCGACGCACTGTTCGAAGCGCTGGGCAGGCTCTCTCAGGGGTACGCCCCGGCAGCGGCCACGGTCACCGAGAGCATGCTGCGAAGGCAGCTTTCCGGGGCTGCGGCTCTTGACCGCTCCCCGTCCTACCCCGCAGCGTGGCGTGTCCTCGACGCCTTGTCGGAGACGGCTGAGAATCTCGTACGGTTCCGGTTGACCGGCGCTGGCGAGAACCTTGAGTTGGAGCGCGTCGAGGCCGGAAGCGCCCTGGCTGCCGAAGCAAGAGCGGTCGCATCGCAGGCGACCGCACTGATCGTTCACGGTGAGCCTGATGCTGGCAAGTCGGCTCTGGCCCTGCGTACCGCCGGCCAGCTGCGAGCCGACGGGGTCGCAGTCACAGTGCTGAACCTGCGAGAGATTCCCGCGACCCTGGTGGAATTCGAGACGCTGCTCGGTGCCCGCCTCGCAGTGGTGCTCGGTGCCTCGGCGGTCGGTACGGGGCGCCTTCTGGTCGTTGATGGCGCGGAGTCGGTGCTGGAAGGCCGTGCCCGGTTGCTCTCCGACCTTGCACGGGCGGCCATGACCGCCGGGCTTGGCGTGGTGGCGGTAACCCGCACTGATGGTTCCGGAGCCGCACGTGATGTCCTCATGCAGGCAGCGGAAAGTGTGGAGCGGCACGGCGAGGTCATCGAGAACCTCGTTCGTGAGCATGAGGTCCCTCGGCTGACCTCGGTTGAGATCACGCAGTTGGTTGAGGTCTTTCCGCAACTGCAGCGGTGGGCCAGTGACGAGCGGGCGCAGTGGTTGCTGGGCAGGCCAGGTCTGGTTGACATGTTGCTGCGTGCAGGTCCGAGCGTGGCGGCCCCTCAAGGAGTGGCGTCGGAGGCCGACCTATTCGCTGCCGTCTGGGGGCACTTGGTGCGCCGCGGAGAGATGGTGGTGGCAGGAGGGCCCTCCCCTGACGCTCGTGATCAATCTCTTCGTGCACTGGCCAGGCGCCAGCTGCTTCCGCACGAGAACTCTGCGCCACCTGATTCAACCGCGTTGCCTTCCCTGCGTTCCGACGGTTTGCTTGCGCCGCTGAACGCGACCAGTGCCTGGAACCCGTCCGATCGATTTGCCAGCGATCTCGTGCGAGACATGGCATTGGTGCGGCTGCTCGTCACGGACGGCTTCGATCTCCTCTCAGCTGCCGATGCGCCGCGCTGGGCGCTACGTGCCGCACGTGTCGCATGCCAGGCCCACCTACTCACTACTGCTGACGTCAGGCGGTCACTTGCACACCTGCGTGCCGTCTTTGATCAGATCGCGGTTGACCACGGCGAGCGGTGGTCGGATGTGCCGTGGGAGGCAGTGCTCACCCTCGGTACAGCCGGCGAGGTCCTCGGCCGGGCATGGCCCGAGTTGCAGAAGGACCGGCAAGCCGGACTGCGTACAACGATTCGGTTGGCCATGCAGCGCTACGCGTCCCATGACGTCGGCGACCCGGTGGTGCTTGCGCCGCTGGTCGAGTTGACCTTCTGCCGCGAACACGATGCCGACTCCGATGACAGCTCCCGGGCTACCTATGACTTGAGTCGCGCCATCCGCGAACTGGTGCTGGCCTGGCTGCGCGGACTGGTGAGAGCTGAGGTGGGTGTATCCATCCCAATTCGGCAGACGGTGAGGGACCGCATCCTCGCAGCCGAGCCAGAGCATTGGGACGAATTTGCTGTGGAAGCATTGGCACTGCTTGGCCCAGATCTCGATGGACGGGCCGAGGCGTTCCTCAGGGGAATTGCTGACGACGGTGGTGCACGTCTCGACCCTGTCGTGGAGAATTTCTGGCCCGTGACGGGCATGGCTAGGCATCAGCCGGATCTGCTCTTGGTCTTTGCTGAGTCCTATTACATCGAACGATACGACTCCGAGGCGGCTAAATACGGCGGGTTTCGTTCGTACCCGTTTGATGATGGAATCCGGCACCACCGTGCTCGTGGAGGCATCACTGAACGGATGGCAGGCTGGTACCACGGCCCCTTCTGGCAGCTACTGAAGGCCCGCACCGTGCCGACGCTGGCGTTGATCAATCGGATGCTCGACCACGCGGCGGCCATCCGGGTCGGAGACCCCGATAGCCACGTTCAGATTCCCGAAGATGAGCTGACCGGAGTGGATCTGGATCTGCCGGGGGTCGGTGTCAGGCACTGCGTCGGGGACGAACACGTATGGGCCTGGTATCGAGGGTCGTCAGTCGGCCCGTACCCGTGCATGAGTGCGCTGCTCGCGGTTGAGCGCCTCGCGGACCAGCTTGTGGCCATCGCTGATATTCCGATGGCTCGGGTTATGCAGTTGCTGTTGCGTGACTGCAACAACCTGGCCATGCCTGGCCTCGTGGTCGGGTTCCTTGTGCGGCATCTGGAGCAGGCGGGTGATCTGCTGGATCCTTGGATGCGGGACCCAGACGTATGGCATCTGGAATTCGCGCGAGTCGCTGGTGAAGGAGTGCTGTACGTACAAGGCCCGGACGAACCTGACCTTGTGGGGCGCTCTCGCCGTCGAAGCAATCTGCGTGACGTCGCCGCCGAACTCACCATCCGAGCGACCCTCTCCGGTGATCAGAACCGGCTGAACGAGCTCGCGGCCACAGGCGAGGAACTCATCCGTCGTGCCGAGGAACTGGTCGCTGACTCCCAGGGCGGTGCGGATGCCGATCGGATGCTCACCTCAGTACGGGGATGGGCGGCGACGTTCAGTCCGGAGAATTTTCATCCGGAAACTGATGAGTCTGGCAACTTGATCGTGCAGTATCAGCACCCCGAGCCGCTGGCGACTCGCATGCAGCCCGAAGCTGAGATGTTCGACCGTGCCGGCCAGGCGTTGCGCTTGCAGAACACCTACGCCAGATCCGCCGATCGCGTTGCCCCGGTTGACACTCTTCTGGCTGACATTGCCTTGGCGCGATCCCTGGGCGACGACCCACCCAGTCCTGCTCTCAACCGCCTTGACCCGATTGCTGCCGTCGCTGCTGCCGCAGCCGTCGCACACGCCCGTGGACGGATCCATGTGCCGGTTGACGACTTGCGTTGGGCGACGGATGTCCTGATCGAGGCGATCGCCGAACCGAGTCGGGCTGAGTACGTCTCTTCTTCCTTCTACTCGGTGGGTGCTGATCGATCTGCGGCGACTGGACTGCCGGCACTCTTGGCCGTGGCATCTGATGAGGTCGACCTCGATCGTGAGGCAATCATCGGCGCCTTGGACCGCTGCACCACGAACCACTTCGACGAGGTGCGCATCGCGTTTGCCCTGGCTGTCGAACCTGTCTGGGACGCGCCGTGCGACGCTGACCAGCAGTCGAGCCCGTGCCGCCACCAAGTAGTGCTCAACGTCGTGCGGGCGGGACTGCAGGACTGTCGCCTTGGCGACTGGGACCCGACCACTGGTGTACTCGGCCGTCCCCGGCTCGACGGTCCTTACGAGCAGACGTTGCCCGAGGTCGAGACGGAGCGGCTCTATCTGACGTCACTGATTCCGCCACTTATTGCTGCCGGTTCAGCGTCCCTCAGCAACAGTTGTGTGGCAGATCAGGCGAACGGACTCGCTGAAGTCCTGCTTGACGCCCACGCCCGCGTCGCCGACCACTGGGCGAGGGAAGGGTACGAGAACCGGCACAGCCGGCAGATCGCTCGCGTCATCGTTGCCCTGGCGCTCAGGGGTAACACCGAGCCGCTCAAAGCACATGTACAGCGCTTCGCTGCCAATGGTCGCGCCCTGCAGGATTTCCTCCATGACCTCACCGTGCTGTTCACCTATGACGATGACCTACGCCCGGCCCTTCTGGACATTTGGTCCGTCGTCATGGAGACCGCCCTCGATGCCATCGGCGACGGCACTGAACTACGCACCGATCACCACTGGGGCGACTACGCACTGGGGGCGCTACTACCTGCTCCCGAGATCGACATGAGCGACACCGACATCGACGCGACCCTAGATCGCGCCCGAGAAGGCTGGCTACACCCCGACAGCCTCGCTGGCCTCGTGGATCGTTGGATAGGGATCGCCCGGCAGGAACCCAAGGCCCTCGACGCACTCGCGAAGCTTGGCAAGTGCGCTCCGCTGGAGTGGCAGCGAGGCAGGGGGCTCGACTTGGCGGAGCGATTGGTCGACGATAACTATGGCGTCATCGCCAACAAGTGCTGGTACGTCACCGACTGGCTTAAGACACTTCACTCACGCGATGAAATGCTGCCGGCCCATATTGCGCGGTGGCGACGCCTCGTCGACGGGTTGGCGGCAGCAGGTGACCACCGAGCAGCCACCCTGCAACTAATCGAAGAGTGACCTCAACATATGGGGACCTAGAGTAGGAGTACATGGCGTGCGAGGGGGTCCTTTAGTCCGGAAGTTCTGATGGGCGAGGCCAAGCCGTCAAGGTCTCGGATTCTTTCGTCCGGGGCCTTCGAAATTTCATATCGGAAACGGGGTGGCTGACAGGCAGTTCCGGGCGTAGCAGACGTGAATCTTGCGGGGGGATTCTTCCGTGCTTGAGGAGGCTGGCGATCAGGGCGAGGCCGCTGGTGGCTTGGTCCAGGAAGCGACCTCAGCCCATCCGATCAGCGGGGGAGGCTTCGTCTGTCCAGGTGGCCAGTGCGCGGTAGCGTCGTCGAGAGAACCCATCAGGGAAGGAACGATCGCCGGATGCTGCACAGGACTGATGTCGCCGACAGGCGCGGCCTGATCCTCGACTTCGCCGGGGTGCTTACCGCCAGCCCGATCGATGTCCACCGCGCCTGGTGCGTGTCAGAAGGGCTGGCTCCGGGCGCGTGGCGCAGCACTCTCAACGATCACCCTGAGGGCCGGCGTCTGTACGCGGCTCTGGAGATCGGGGAGATCGGGCAGGCCGAGTGGAACGAGGGCACGGCGCCACTGTTGGGTGCGCATGTGGATCCGGTGAACCTGATGGGGCGGGCCTGGGCCGGGGTGCCTGTGGCCCGTCGGATGGTCGCGCTCGCGCGTGCCGCGCGTGCCGCCGGTCACCGGCTTGCCTTGCTGTCCAACAGCTTCGGGCTCGACCCGTTCAACCCGTACGAACACGTCGGCATCTGGGACATGTTCGACGTGCACGTCGTCTCCGAGCTGGTCGGCATGGCGAAGCCCGATCCGGCGATCTACGAACTCGCCCTGGAACGGATCGGGCTGCCCGCCGAGCAGTGCGTGTTCGTGGACGATCATGCGGTGAACCTTCCGCCGGCCGCCGATCTGGGCATCGCCACGGTCCACGTCACGGACGAGGATGAGGCTGTGACCGAGTTGGAGGCCCTCCTCGGTGTCACGGCGGTGCTCGCCGCGTGAACCCAACTGCGGTCTGATCAAAGGCTGTCGACTCCACCGCTCCAGCCAGTACTGTCCGTGTGGGGCCCATCACGCGGAGGTTCTGGAGCATGCAGTGGTCGGAGTACACCACATCTGAGCGCTTGAAGGCGCTGCGCGGCGGCATGACGCAGGAGCAGTTGGCGGAGGCGGCCGGCGTGTCCGTCGGCGTGGTCCGCAAGCTCGAACGCGGCGGAACGGCTTCCCTGCCGTCCCTGCTGTCTATTGCCGACGCGCTTGGTACGGACATCGCCGTGCTCCTTGGTCAGCAGGCGCCACGGCGGTCCATGGACCGTGACGAGCGGGCCGCGTTACGCCTGGTCTCCGCAGCCACTCATGACGCGGCCATCGGCATCCCCGCCGAGGTCGAGCCGGGCACCGTCGACGAGCTCCGCGCCGTCGTCCGTCGCGCGGATGCCGCGTACTGGGGAGGCCGGTACACCGAGCTCGGCACTCTCCTTGGGCGGCTCCTTCCCGAGGCGCGGGCCAGGTTCGACATGGCCAGCCTCGACGAGCGGGAGGCCGCCGCCGGCGTCTTCATCGACACCTTTCAGACGGCGGGCATGGCCGCCAACGTGCTCGGATCACGAGATCTGGCGTATGCGGCGCTGACGTACGGACGCCAGATCGCCGTGCAGGGCGGAGACGATCTCCGTGACGCGCACCTTGCCGCCACCACCGCGTGGGTCAACCTCCGCGACGGCCGGACCAAGCAGGGCTTCCTCCTTGCCGCAGCACAAGCCGACCGGATCGAGCCCAAGATGAGCGAGCACGACCCGGACCGGCTGAGCGTGTACGGGCAGCTCGTCACGAACGCCGCCGTCGCCGCGTCCCGAGGCGGTGCGAGCTCGGACAACGCCCGCGAATACCTCTCCCAGGCGCACGCCGTCGCCGCCCGAATCGGGGACGAACATGCCCGTGGCGCGCACGCCCAGCCGTACGGACCGATGTACGCCGCAACGCAGGCCATGAGTATCGCCGTGGCCCTCGGCGATACGGCTGGAGCGCTGCGGCTCATGGACACCGTTCGCCTGGACGACACGGTGCCCCTGGCCACTCGGGCCCGCTACGGCCTGGACGTAGCGCTCACCCAGGTCGAATGCCGACGGTGGGAGGCCGCAGCCGACACCCTCCAGGCCGTCTGCGCGATGGCCCCAGGATGGGTGCGTCACCAGATGCTTCCCGGCGTCATCATCAGTCGACTCGCCGGGGTGTCCGTCAACCGACTGCGAGGACTGGCGAACTCCGCGGGCGTACCCCTCGGAGTGCGTTGACCTACGAGCCGAAGTACCACGGCCCGTAGTAGGTACGGGCGCGCCATCAGCGCGACTGCTACGGGGCGTGGCACACCTTCGGGCGACCCTGCTTCCGCTGCCACGCGGCGTGGCGGTCCGACCGGATACGGAGTCTCTCCACTGCGACGGGCCGTGCCTGGGCCCAAGTTCCACAGCCCAGCAGCCTTGTGGGCATGCTGAACAATCCGCCTGGCGGCCTCGGGCACGTACTTGTTGCCGTCTACTCCTGCGCCACCACCTCCACCGCCCTCGGTGAGAGCGAGGAGCGTGGCCGCTACTACGCCGACGCCCGGCACTGGCACGTGGCCGGCGCCTGGTCCGATCCCGACCCGGCGCTGCCGCTCATGGAGCGGCCGGGCTGGCAGGCCGTCACGGCCGCCCTGTCCGCCGGAATGATCCGAGGTGTCGTCGTCAGCGGCCTGACACATGTCGCCGCCGACACCGCCCAGTTCGCGGCTCTCGGCGTTCTCCTCCGCGACCGGGGAGGGTTCCTCGCGGACGCGTCGAGCGGCACCCCGGCCCGTCGAACCCCCGGCCAGGCCCGTCGTCGCCGCGACATCGCGGACGCGGCCTCCGGCTGGTTCCCGCAGCCGGACACGCACGAGGAGGGCGCCTCGTGAGCGCCCAGCGTGCCTGGGTCGGCGACCTTGTGCGGGACGGCGAGGGGCGGCGGGCGATCGTCACCGACGTCCGCGCCGGCGGCACCGTGTGGGTTCTGCGACCGCCGACCGGCGGTGGCCCGCACTGGGAGACCGACGACCCCGACGGCCTCGAAATCCTCGCCCGCTCCGAAGCCCGGGACAGGCCGTGAGCGACCGCGCTCGCTGCCGACCCCTCCGTCACGCCCGTGCACCACGCCCGAAAGGCGAAGTCCCCGTGTACGCGTTCGGCCTCTGTATCGACCAGCAGTACCTCGTCCCCGGCGTCGCCGCCCTCGTCGGCCTGGCCGACAGTCTCACCCCGGCGGCCCGCCGTGAAGCTGCCGTACGGGTGCTCACCCTCGACCTGGCCCCGGCGCAGGCCCTCCTCCTCGCCGACCTCGCCAAGCGGGCCGGCTTCGGCTCCTTCGACCTCCGTCGATGCGCCCCTCTGCGCTCCTCGCGCATGGCAGACGCCTCGTACATCACCGTCACCACCTATCTGAGGTTCGAGTTCACGCCGAGCTTCGTCCGTCGTCCCTACCTGATCTACGTGGACGCTGACGTGCTCGTACGCGGAGACGTGAGCGAGCCGCTCGGCTCTCTCGCGTCGGACGAGACCGGCGCCGTGCGGGACGAGTTCAACCCGGCCGTCGGCGAGTGCCCGGCGCTGCCCGGAGCCGTCGAGCGCTGGCCCCACCTGCGCGGACGCCCGTACTTCAACGCGGGCGTGCTCTGGACCCACACCGACCACATGCCCCGCATCCGCCGAGGCGTCGAGCACTCCCTGATCCACGCCCGGCGCCACATCCTCCACAACGACCAGGACGCCCTGAACCTGTGGCTTCTGCGATCCGGCCGAGTGCGCCCGGTGGCCGGTGGTTTCAACCGGTTCGAGGTCGGCCGATTCCTGGAACGCGGGAACTGGGTGCGCCGGGTCGTCACGCGGTCGCCGAAGCCCGATCCGACCGCCGCCCTCGTGCACTTCGTCGGTCCTGAGAAGCCGTGGCAGGCCGACTGCCCCGTCACGGAGGAAGTCGTCGAATACCGGCGGCACTTGGAAGGGGCCATGCTTCACGTCCGGCGTCTGGGTGCCGTCGGCGTGGAACCGGCGGGTGTGCGGTGAGCGCGGGGGTACCGCCCGCTGTCTCGCGCGCTGCCCTCGCCCTGACCGGGGTACCGGCCCGCACCGCCCGCCGACTGTCCGCACGTACGCGCACCGTCGTGTACAGGGCGGGCCTGGCCGACGGACGCAGTGTCGTGATCAAGCTGTACGCGGCGACCGCACGCCGCAACGCGATCACGGAGAGCGCTGCCATCCGGGCCGTGGCCGACCACGTCCCCGTACCGGCCCTCATCGGATATGGCCACGTTCCAGGCCACGAGGCGACCGCCCTTGTCACCGCCGACCTCGGCCCCCTCACCCTCGGCAGCGCCATGCGCTCCGGCCGGATCTCCGACGAGCGAGCTCTGAAAGACCTGGCCGGCCTGCTCGGCCGCCTGCACCGGGCGCCCGTCCGGCCGTGGGTCCCGCGCCGACCGCTCCACGAGCAGGTCACCTCACTGGGCCGCCGCTGCCTGCCCAGCAGCCTCGACCGCATCGCGCCCGCGCTGGCCGCGATCGCCGACGCCGTCCACACGGCGCCCGTGTGGTGCCACGGCGACCTGCACGGCGACAACGTCGTGATCGCCGGCCCCCGAGCCATCCGCCACCTGGTCGACTTCACCGACGCCGCGGCCGGTCCCCGCGAATCCGACGTCGCCCAGACCCTCGTCATGGCCGACGCCCTCTCGACTCTCCGGGCCCGTACGGTCACCGACGCCTACCCCCTTGCCCTCGATGACCACCTGTTGGGCTCCTGGGTCGTCTTCCACACCCTGCGCTCCTGGGCGCATTCCTCCCCTGGCGACGACTGCGCCTTGTGGGCCCGCCGCCTGGACGACCTCAGTCGAAGGACCCCGCACCTCTTCCGTACGCGCCGCCCGGAAAGGACGCGCTGATGAGCACCCCCGCCCTGTCGGTAGTGATCCCGGCCTTCAACGAGGCCGCCTACCTGCCCCGCTACCTGCCCTCCGTCCTCGCCTCACTCACCCGCTGGGAGGAGAGCACCGGCCGTACGGGAGAGGTGATCGTCGTCGACAACGCCAGCACCGACGCCACCGCCGACATGGCCGCCTCTTTCGGCGTCCGCGTCGTCACCGAGTCCGTCCGCAACATCGGCCGGGTCCGCAACACAGGAGCGGCAGCCGCCCGCAGCGGCCGGCTCTTCTTCACCGACGCGGACGTGGCTCTGCCCCTGGAGGCGGTCACCGCTGCTGCTGCCGCCATGGACGCCGGGGCCGTCGGCGGCGCCATCCCGCCGCTCTACACCCCGGAACGGCTTGGCGCCCGCCTGCTGTGCGCGTACTGGGACCACTACCGCACCCGGCGCGGCGGGGCCCAGGGCGTCAACCAGTTCTGCACCGCCGACGCCTTCCACCACATCGGTGGGTACCGGGACGACCTGTTCATGAGCGAGGACGTGGAGTTCTTCGCCCGCCTCACCGCCCACGGCCAGGCCACCGACCGGCCCGTGAACATCCTCGACGAGCTGCGCGTGCGCCCGTCGACCCGCCGCTACGACCAGTGGTCGAGCCTGCGGATGCTCTGGTGGCAGAACCCCGTGACCGCCCGCCTGCGCCTCCGGTCGCCCCGCATGTGGCGTCACTGGTACGAGACGACCGTGCGATGACGAAGGAGACTCCTGTGCAGCCCCAGTTCCTGGTCGACCTGCCGGTGCCGGACGGGCAGGGCATCTACACCTTCCCTGACGACCTCCACCGCGCCCACCAGACGCACACCCAGCAGCTCGCCGCCCGCCACCGGAACCACGACCACCGCGTCCTGGAGGTGACCGCACCCCACACCCGCGTCCCGTACTACATCGAGGCGCGCACCCCCGCCGGCCGCCCGGTCCTCGCCATCGAACCCCATCACGACGACTTCGCCCTCTCGGCCTCGGGCACCTTCCTCGCCCGCCCCCGACCGCTGACCGTGGCCACCGTCTTCACCCGGTCCCGGAGCGTGCACCCCGCCCTGGAGGTCACGTACGCCGACGTCGACACCGTGTCCGAGGTGCGCGACCGGGAGGGTGCCGCCGCACTCGCGCCGTTCGCCGCCCGCCGACAACTCCTCGGCCACAAGGATGCCGAGCCGCCGTACCGTCCCTACGACCCACAGGTGCTTGACCAGGTCACCGAGGAGCTCGGTCAGGTCGCCGCGGCCCACCCCGGGGCCGAACTCCTCGCGCCCGCCGCCGTCACCCGCCACCCCGACCACCTCCTCGTCCATGAGGCCGCCGTTCGCCTCGGCTGCACCTGGTTCTGGGAGGACCTCGCGTTCTGGTCAACGTACGCGCTCGTCGGCTGCGACCAGCACCTGTTCCGTACCCGTACGGGGGCGACGATGCGGCCCGAGCTGGTCGACATCACCGACGTCGTCCTGGACAAGGTCACCGTCCTGCGGATGCACGGCTCGCAGATGCACCCAGCGCGGAAGATGTACCGGCCGATCCGGCACGCCTTCACCACGGCGGCCGACCTCGTCGACGGGCCCGGCCTCTATGCCGAACGCTTCTACCGGACGGAGGCGCCGACGTGCTGATCATCGCCCTGGAGGGTCCCTCCTACGCCGGAAAGTCCACGGCGATACGCCACCTTCGCCAGACCGCTCTCGGCTCGCGGGCGTTCGTCTCGGACTGCTACGTCAGGCACGTCGCCCACCGCGACGACATCCCTCCGGCCCGGACCGACTCGGCGGCTGCCCAACTCGCCGCCTTCGAGAGGTTCATGGAGATCGAGGCGACCCGCGTCGCCGAGGCCGCCGCGAGCGGCAGGCAGTTCGTCATCCTCGACCGGTCCGTGGACACCCTCCTCGCCCACGCGTACGCCCTGGACGCCCTGTTCGGGTACGGCGTCCACCACCAGCTCCGCGACCGCCTCAAGACGCTTTCCTTCCTGCGCCCCGGCCACACCCTCTACCTCGACGTACCGGCGGAGACGCTCCACCTCCGCCGCAAGACCGTCGGCCACACCGCCGCCGAGTCCGAGTACTTCCTCCACGAGCCGGGCTTCCTCAGCCACGCCCGCGACTACTTCGTCCACACGCCCCGTCGGCCAGTGACGCGAGAGCTCACGGTCCTGGCCGCCGACGCGGGGCCGGACGATGTGGCCCAGGCCGTGGAAGCCCTCGTCACCTTCTGGGCGAGGTGAAGGAGGATGCCCACCGCCCTGTTCGCCTGGCGCCGCACCCCGCCCCCGTTCCTCATCGGCGGCGCCGAGGTCACCCAACAGCTCCTCGCCGAAGAACTCGCCGCCGCCGGCTGGCACGTCACCTACCTCGGCTCGCACGAGGCGCCCTGGGACGGAACCACCCAGCTCCCCGACATGCGCGCCCACCTCGACAGGCATCGCGTCCCGTACGACGAGGCGGACGGCACCCTGCGCTACCGGTGGAACGGGGTCGAGTGTGCGGCGTTCATGCAGAACAACGTGGAGCACGCGCTGGGCAGCTTCCTGGGAGACCTCAGCCCCGATGTCGTGTTCACCTCGCAGGAAGGCTCGGCGCAGCTCGCCGCGCAGGCTAGACCGACCGCGCTCGTCGCCGGCCTCCTGCACTCCGTTTCCGCCACCGGCCTGGGGGTCCTCGCCGGCCGACCCCACTACGGCCTCGCCGTGTCGGATTTCGTCCGGGCACGCGCACCCCACACGCCTGGCACCCGCCTCGCCGTGATGTACCCGCCGTTTGCGCTGCCCGGGGAGGGCTCGGGCGAGGCCCGCACCGCGTCCGTACTCATGATCAACCCCATCCCCGCCAAGGGATCCGAGCTACTGCACCAGCTCATCCGTCTCATGCCGGAACAGCACTTCACCTTGGTCGAAGGCTGGTGGGACACCGCCGCCGACTTCGCCGCCTACCCGAACGTGACGTACGTGCCCCGCGTGTACGACATGGGGCCTCTGTACCGCAGCCATCGCCTGCTGCTGGTCCCGTCCACCGTGGAAGATGCCTTCCCCCGCGTGATCGTCGAGGCCGCGCTCCACGGCGTCCCGAGCATCGGGACCGACCGGGGCGGCATCCCCGAAGCCATCGGCGACGCCGGAATCGTCCTGCCGAGCACAGCCGGCCCCGAGACGTGGGCACGCGCGATCCGAGAGGCGGACCACGAGGCGCTGGGCATGAGGGCCCGGCGTCAGGCGGTCACGTTCACGCGACCGTGCCTGCCCGAGCTTCGGGAGCTGGGGCTCTAGGCAGATCCGGCGAATGCCCGCTCCACCACGTCGAGCCGCTCCGTCCACCAGTGAAGAAGCGCCTCGTCGGCGAGGAACAACTCGTCGCAGGAGTGGTCGCCCCGGTCGTAGTGGAACTCGAGCTGCCAGAAGTCCGTCATTCGCTTCCACCACAGTCGCCGCGCGGCGTCGACCAGATCGGCCGACTCCAACGGGATCACCGACTGGTAGCCGGCCACGAACGCAGCCACCCGCTCCAGGTCGAACACGCCCTCCACCCCGAACTGCACCTGCGCCGTACGAACGACTTCTTCCGCGTACGGGCGGACTCCCAGCCGATCCCAGTCCAGGACGGCAACCAGTCCGCCGTCCGCCCAGAGGAGGTTCCGGTACTGGAAGTCACCGTGCGTCCAGCCATGCGGGCCCGCAGGGGTGTCTCCCTCGGGGCGCAGGTGGGCGTGCTTGTCGAGGAGGATCTTGCGCTCTTCGAGGGCAGTTCCCGCGGCCCTGTCGAAAGCGTCGCCCGCGCCCCGGGCCGACACGGCTCCGGCAAGCCGGTCAGCCTTCTGGACGGCTCGGCCGGCCTCGGTCACCTCAGCGGTGACCGAGGCCGGCACTGCGGTCATCCCGGCCTCATCGACAGCACGGCCGAGTGCCGTATGGAGTCCCGCGAGGTGTGTGCCGAGCTTGTACGTCTGCGACAGCGGCAGGTCGGTTCCGCGAATGTGTTCCCCTGCCGACCAGGGAAAGAGGCAGTAGACGCCACCGCGGACCTCGGCGATCACATCGCCGTGGACGGTGGGGAGCGGGGCACATACGGGGACGCCGTACGAAGCCAGGAGGGGAAGGACCGCGAGGTTGCGACGCAGTCGATCGAGCGGCACGTCCGTGACCCGCTTGAGGGCGAACCTCCCGGCCCGGGTGTCCAGCAGCCAGTTCACGTTCATGAGGCCATCGGCCAGGTGCTGTCGGTCCAGCACTTCGTCGATGTCGTATCTCCGGATCAGCTCGGCAAGATCGTCTGTGGGGAGGTGCGTCCTGTCCGCCACGTTCGCGTCGGTCACCCTGGCGACGATACGGGAGCCGGCCGTGCGGACGCACAAGGATCACTGGTCTGTCTCGGTGGGACGCGCCCGTTCCCTGAGGGAACGGATCGGGTGTTCCCCGAGGGAACGCTTTCCCTGTTCCCTCGGGGAACACGAGGGTCGGTCAACGCCGCCGCACCTGTGGCTGCTGTACGGCGGTCGGTGTGGCCGTCGGCGGGTGAACCGGGGTGGCAGGGAGCCGTGTGGTGCTGCGGGCCATGGCTGCCTGGGCGAGGGGGCTGGGTGCATGGCGTTGCCCGAGGCGGTGGATGCGCCAGGTCAGGGCGCGGGCGGGGTTGCGGGCATCGTCGAGGGTGCGCTGGCCGAGCGCCTGGTCGAGGAGGGTGGCCGGGTTGTGGCCGGCTGTTTCCGCGTCGGCGAGGGTCGTGGTGAGGGCGTCCCAGGCGGGGTCCTGGAGGATGCGGTCGGCGTGTTCGGGGACGGTCTGCTGGAGGTGGCGGGCGTAGCGCTGTTTGGTCTGGATGCCGGGGGTGCGGCGGGCGAGGTTGTTCAGGATCGGGACGGCGACCTGGGCGTAGGCGGTCTGGAGGTGGACGAGAGCCTGCTGGGCTGCCGCCTCCTGCTGGGCGTGCTGGTGGGTGCGGTGCCAATGCTTGGCGAAGGCCACCGCGATGAGGGCGGCGTCCAGCAGCATCGCGAGACCGGCGCCGTCGCGGGTCGTGGTGGGGGTGCGCAGGATCGTCTGGATGCTGCGGCGCAGGACGCGGGCGCTGTCGAGGTCGGCGGTGATCCGGGAGCGGGTGGCGCGCTCGAAGAGGGCGGCGGCGCGTTCGAGCTCGTTCTTTGCGGCGGCTGGTGCGGTGAGGGGCAGCAGGTCGAGGGCTCCGCCGAGGGCGACGAGCTGGCCTTGGGCGATGTGGTCGCTGCTGTGGGTGAGGTGGTGGGGGATGCGTTCGGTGGCGGCGGTGGCCTGGTGCCAGGGGTCGGCCGGTCGGGCGGTGGCCGGTTCGGCGGTGGTGGCGGTGAGGCGGTGGCGGATCTTGGGCAGGGAGAGGTCGCCGGCGAGGGTGGAGCCGGAGAACCACACGGGCTCGCCGTGCTTGTTGAGGTCGCCGGGCAGGGCGACGCTGTAGCCGAGGACGTCGCCGGACGGGCCGGTCTTGGGCCGCACGTTCACGCCGGTCGCCTCCAGCACGGCGAAGAACTCGGTCTCGGTGGAGGCTGCGGCCACCGCTCGCCGGACGCGCGTGCGCAGGATCTCGCGGGTGGTGGTGTCCTGGCCCTGGCGCTTGGCCTTGAAGTGTTCCTTGCTGGTGGGGCGTTTGGCGGCGGTGCCGTCGCCGGGGTTGAGGCGGCGCAGCCCGAGGTCGGCTTCGATCTGGCGGGCCTCGCGCTGGACGGCGCGGATGTCGTGGTCGCGGCGGGGGCGGCGGCCGTCCTGGCGTACGAGGGTGGCGGCGATGTGGATGTGGTCGTCGGCGTGGCGGACCGCGACCCAGCGGCAGGCTTCCTCGTCGCCTTCGGGGTCGATGCCGGCGGCGGCCACGATCCGGCGGGCGATGTCCGCCCACTGGGCGTCGGTCAGGATCGGGTCCTCGGGCGCGGTCCGGACCGGGCAGTGCCACACGGTGGTCGTCGGGGCCTTTTCGCCGAGCATCTTCACGGGCTGGTCGAGCTGTGCGGCGAGCTGGTCCTCGACCTGTTTGGGGCTGCGACCGGGGTCGGGGGCGAAGCCGTTCCAGGACGCGACGAGGTGCGGGTCGGTGTGCTCGTTGGCGCTGCCCGTTCCGTACAGGTAGCCGATGAGGCGACGGGTGGCGCGGGCACCCCTGCCAAGGATGATCTTCGGGATCACGTGCTCACCGCCCTGAGGTCACCTGAGCGACGGCCACGTCCACATCGGCGATCGACGCTTCGACCCGGTCCAGCAGCCTTTGCACGAGGTCCAGTGCGGGCCACGCGCCGTCCTTGTTGAGATGCCATGCGAGCTGGTTGAGGTTGCCGCCGATCTTGCCGAGCTGCCCGTTGGCCGCCATCAGCGCCTTGACCATGGCCCGGTAGTCGGCCACCGCGGCGGTGGGATCATCCGCGCGGGCGGCGGCCAGCGAGGTCTCGGCGACATAGCCACCGACGGGCATGCGGCTGAGGGCGGCGGCGTTCGCGAGGAGGGTGAACTCGTCGTCGCTGTAGCGGGGGTGGACGCGCTTCTCGCGCAGCGTGGACTCGCGAAGGCGGCGGCGCGGCGCGGGCGGCTGCGTGGCATCTCCCCGAGTCGGCTCCCCCGGGCCGGCCGACCCCGGTGCCCCCTCGTCGCCGGATGCCTCCGCCTCCCCCGGGGCGGAGGCCGGGTAAGGACTCCTTACCCGACAACTTGCTGCGCGGTTGAGGCTGCTGATCGTCTCCTCCTGGGTGGTGGAGAGTTCGCGGTTCGGGTCGTGCATGGATCGGTTCTCCGTGGGGTGCAGGGCGCTTGGCTGTGTGAGGCCCCCGTGTCCCCGCGCTCGGTTGCACGGGGACACGGGATGCGCCGAAGGACGGGGTCAAACGGTGCGCGCGGAGGAGACGGCTTCGTCGAGTGACCCGGCTTCGAAGGCGTTGTCCGTGACGGGCTGGACTTGACGGGTGCGGTCGGCCCGCAGTTGGTCGCGCAGGAGTCGGGAGGGCTTCTGGCCGATCCGTAGTTCGGTACGCAGTCCCACGGCGGTGAGCTGGTCGTCGGGCCAGTCGACGGTCAGGAGTCGGGCCCGGTCGAGGAGTTCGGGCGTGATGCCGGTGTGGTCGGTAGTCGACTTGGCGGCGGGGACCTGGTCGGTCGCTCGACGGCGGGTGGCTCCGGTCGACTCCGCCACGGTGGCCGACCGGGGAGGCCGGGCCGCGGGGGCCGACTTGTCTCCCTTGGCCGACCCCAGGTCGGGTGCCTCGGTGGCCTTCACGAGGGTCGACTCGGTCAGCTGCCCGGGGCCCGGTTTGGCCCGGTCAGGCGTCGACTGCGGGACCTGCTCGCCAGCCGACTGGGCAGAGGCCGTTTCGGGGGAGTCGGCCGACTCGTGGTTGTGGTGCAGCACCTTGGCCACGAGGTCCGACCCGAAGTAGATCGACCCGACCGGGAGGGAGGTCGCCAGCAGCACGAGGGCCCAGTTCGCGATGTCCTGGTCGGTCAGTCGGCCCCACTGGATCGAGTCGGTGTGCAGGGCCGGTACGAGGCCGTGCACGTAGTTCAGCAAGAGGCTGGCGATCGTGTAGGTCGCCAGGACCCGCAGCGCGAACTTCCGGTCGGTGCCGGTCAGCACGAGCGTGGCGATCAGGGCGAGGGCCATCAGCCCGTCGACCACGATCGGGTAGAGAAAGGCGGCGGTGGAGTCGGCGCCGATGGCACGGGCCACGTCGGACAGCGCGTTCCACGAGACCCGGAAGGCCATGAGGACGACGGCCACCAGGCCGATGACGAGGGCGATGCGTCCCGTGCGGTTCACACGACGACCCCCATCGGGTGCGGGTGTTCGGCGCGTGTCGCGGGGATCGGTACGCCGCTTGAGGTCGTCGTTCTTGGCGCCGGAGGCGAACCGCGCGATGCCTGCGTGGATGCTGCGCATGGCTGTCGGGGTGCTTGGAGCAGGGAAGTGCAAGGTGGAGGGCTCCAGGGCTGGGTGTGGCCGCCGGGGCGTCGGCGGCCGTGAGCGGTGGGGACTCGTCCCACTCGTCCCGTCGCTGGTCAGGGCAGGTACGGGTGGGGCGGTGATGTCGAGTCGACTCGTTGCGGGTCGGTGACTCGTCCCCGCCCTGACCTGCGCGGGGACGAGTGGGACGAGTCGGGGAGGGTCAGGCGCCGGGCTCGACGGGGAGCGTGGCGGGTGACCTGTCGCGACCCGTCGCGTGCCTGGTCAGGGCGGGTACGGGTCGGTGCGGCGACATCGGGTCGACCCGTCACGGGCGGGTGACCCGTCCCGGCTCTGACCTGCACGGCGACGGGTCGGGACGGGTCGTGGCGGGTCAGGCGCCGGACGTGGGTGCTGGCAGGAGCAGCGGCTCGGCGGCCGGTGCGGGCTCGGGGCAGTAGCGGTTCCAGGCGTCGGCGAACTGCTCGCGGGAGAAGCCCCTGGCCTGGAAGCCGTCGGGGAAACGGTGGCTGGACGCGCTGATCCCGTAGTCCTTCAGCAGAAGCTGGAGGCCGCGCGCGGTCAGGCCCTTGTCCCTGTACTCCGGCCAGGGCGACTCGGTGTCCTCGTTGAGGATGCCGAGCAGACGGCCGGTACGGAGCAGGGCCGGATTCCCTTCGGCGGCGAAGACGCGGCGGATGTCGGCCAGGAGCCGGATGTTCAGGCCGCTGTTGTCCTGGTCCTGCTCGGCCTCGTGCCTCGTCATCGCCAGGCAGGCGGCGCGGGCGGCCTCGGGCCAGGCGCCGCCGGCGAGGTCGGCGACGGCGACCAGCGGCTCCCAGGTGTCGGCGGCTCGGTCCTCCACCGGCATTACCGGGGTGAGGTCCATCGCGGTGGCATGCAGCGGTGCCAGCCACTCCACGAGTCGGTCTCGTACGGCGTGCAGGGTGGTGGTGTCCCGTACGGTGCGGAACTCGGCGACCTTCTCGCCCGGCCTGCGCCGTCGCATCCGGATCACGACCGAGCGGTCCATGATCGTGTCGGGCAGGTCGCCGATCCCGGCGAGGGCTGCCATGGCGAAGGTCGGGAACTTCGACACCTCGTGGTTCGGGCCGGAGACCCGCAGGGTGGGCCGGTTGCGCTGGTGGCCGGCGTTGAGCAGGCCGCGCATCTCCTCGTTCTTCTCCGCGACCTTCGCCGATCCGAAGAGGGTGTCGGCCTCGTCGACCAGCAGGGTCGGCGGGTTCTCGGTGATCGACCGGAACACGGCGGCGGCGGAGGCGTTGACCGTGATCAGTGGGTCGTGGACGGTCTCGGTGACCACGTCCAGGAGCCGTGACTTCCCGCACCGCTTCGCGGGGGCGACGACCGCGAGGCGCGGGGCGTGCTGCCACGCCGTCTGCAGGTGCGTGGCCGCCACCCACAGCGTGACGGCGTCCAGCGCCTCGGGCGAGGGGAGGATCACGAACTTCGCTATCTGCCGACGCAGTTCGTCCAGGAGGGCCGATCCGATGGTCGGCTCGGGGGCCTCCTCCACTGCGGGCTCGTCCTCCCGTACGTCCTCGGTGACGTCGGCGGCAGAAGGCCGACCGGTGTACTCGCCGGGCTTGCCCGGGAGGGCGGTCGGCGGCCATTCGCGCTTGTCGGGGGCGGAATAGGGCTGGGTTTCGGGATGTTCCACGGGGCAGCTCCTCGTCTGGCGGTGGCGGGCTCGCACGCCCGTGCCGCCGGGTTGGTTCTTCAGGGCCGTTCGGGGTTGCTCGGGCCTCCGGCGTCGCACCGCCGGGGGCCCTTCTCCTTCTCGCGGGCAGCAGGCTGCCGCGAGGGACCACGAACCGTACGTCCACCCCCGGCGACAGTCCAGCGATTCTGTGTCAGCTCAGCGCAGAACCGTCTGCTACCTTCTTTCGCTCTCAAGCGGCCAGTCCCAACAGGCTGAGCAGGTCGGCCGTCACCACGCGGTACGCGTTCCCCAGCCGCAGGACCCTGCACGGGTACTCGCCCCGCTTCGCCAGCTCATAGCCCTTGCTCCGCCCGAGACCCAGCGCACGGTTGCCCGTATCCAGGTCAACGGCCACCGGCAGGGCCAACAGCTCCTCCCGACTCATGCCCTTCGGACCGGTTTCCACGATGTCGTCGCGCACGCGGCGCCCCCTCTCGTCACAGCCCTCGGCGAACACGACTCTCGTGTCCGGCTCCAGGCCAGTAAGAACCATGATGGGGAAGCTAATGTGTCTACATGACACAACGCGATGTGGACGATGAAGCGGACGGCTTCCCCGAGTGGGTGGACCGGGTCAAGGCCAACGTCGCCGGAGAAGTCCGGCGGAGAAGGAAGGAGATGGGGTGGAGCGCACAGGACCTGGCGGACCGCTGCGAGGAGCTGGGGCACCCCATCCCGCGGAACGTGATCGCCAACATGGAGTCCGGCCGCCGCGCCGTCCTCCCGCTCGTGGATGTCATCGTCCTGGCCGCCGCCCTGGAGACGTACCCGGCCCACCTGATCTTCCCTGTCGGCTACGTCGAGGAGACCCAGGAACTCCCCTTCCAGAGGCTCGTGCCCACCTGGGACGCCTTGCGGCGCTTCACCGGCGAGACAGAAGTGCCCGGGCACGACGCCGGCCTCGTCCCCGACTTCGAACGCCACGCCAGCCTCGTCCGCACCGCACTCGCCGCGCTCGAAGAGGAGGAGAACGCCCGCTTCGCGGCCAAGCAGGCCACCAGCCGCGCCCAGCGGGAGGAAGCCGAGCGCAAGCAGACCGCCTACGCCGACCAGGCCATCTCCGCCAAGTACAACCTCCGCCATCTCCGCCGCGAACTCCGTGAAGAGGGTGCCACTCCACCCGACCTGCCACTCGCGCTGAACGACGTCGACCCGCCGGAACCCGAAACCGACCCCACCCCGGAGGAACGCCTTTGAAGGGCTCCACCCACCGCCGTTGCTACTGCCGCGACCCCAAGACCGGCAAGCCGCTCGGCAAGAGCTGCTCCAAGCTCTCCAGCCGCAAGCACGGCTCCTACTCCATACGTCAGGAGCTTCCCCCTCGTGAGGACGGCACCCGCCGTTCCTTCAGCCGCGCCGGCTACGAGAGCCTCAAGGAAGCCCAGGCCGACCTCGACCACGTGCGTGCCCTCCTGGGGCTCGCCGAGTCCGACGACCCCGAGGCCCTGGCCCAGATTGCCCAGCTTCTGGAGACCGTGGCCGGCGAGAAGGCGCCGCTGCCGAACATCGAGTCGACCCGGCGCCGCCTCAGCCACGGCCTGGACCTGATCAGCAGGCTCACCGTCGGTGAGTGGCTGGACATGTGGCTGGCCGGCAAGAAGGGGCGGCAGAGCGCCATCAGCCGCGACGAGAGCAACATCCGCGTTCACCTCAAGCCGCGCATCGGCCACCTGCGGCTCGACCGTCTCCGCGTCTCTCACCTCTCGGAGATGTTCGAGGCCATCGCCGAGGACAACGTCGAGATCGCCGAGGGCAACGCCGCCCGGCGCAAGGCGTTCGAAGAGCTGGCCCGGATCCCGTGGAAGGGGCGCGAGCCGCGTGCTCGCCGCAAGGCGATGAAGGCGGTCATCGCCGATATGGAGCCGTACCGCCGCATCGTCGGTCCGGCGACGCGCCAGCGCGTCCGCTCCACCCTGCGCGCCGCTCTGAACTCCGCGATCGCGCAGCAGATGATCACCTTCAATCCGGCCGCGCACGTCGAACTGGAAGCGGGCAAGCGGCCCAAGGCACTTGTGTGGACCGAGGAACGGGTCTTGCACTGGCAGCGCACCGGCGAGAAGTCCTCCTCCGTCATGGTCTGGACGCCGGAGCACACCGGCCGCTTCCTTGACCACGCGGCGGACGACCGCCTGTACGCGCTGTTCCATCTGATCGCGTTCCGCGGGCTCCGCCGTGGGGAGGCGTGCGGGCAGAAGTGGACCGACACCCACCTGGACGCGGGCCTCATCACCGTCGCCAAGCAGCTCGTCGTCGACGGCTGGGAGGTCTACGAGGACGACCCCAAGACCGACGCGGGTGCGCGCACCATCGCCCTGGACGCGCGCACGGTAGAGGTCCTGCGCCAGCACCGCGCTCGGCAGGACGAGGAGCGTGAGAAGTGGGGGACCGCCTGGGTGGAGACCGGCCGCGTCTTCACGCGGGAGAACGGGGAACTGCTCCACCCCGCCAACGTCACCCGCCGCTTCATCGAGTTGTACGAGGAGATCGGCCTCCCGCCGGTCCGGCTCCACGATCTGCGCCACGGTGCGGCGACCCTCGCCCACGCGGCTGGCGCCGATCTGAAGGACATCCAGGAGATGCTCGGCCACTCCTCCATCACCATCACGGCGGACACGTACACGAGCCTGCTCCCCGAGGCGGATCTTGCGATCGCCGAGGCTGCGGCCCGTCTCGTCCCGCGTGCACGCGCCCCTCGCGACGTGCCGGATGGTGCTGATCGGTTGGGGGAAATTTCGGGGGCTGCCACCCCGTCCGCTCACGCAGCGCGCACGCAAACGGCCCCGGACGGGATGTCCGGGGCCGAGTAGGCCCCTTCCCTGAGGAGAAACCCCAGCTCAGGGCCATGCGTTTGGTGCCCCCGGCAGGATTCGAACCTGCGACACCCGCTTTAGGAGAGCGGTGCTCTATCCCCTGAGCTACGAAGGCGCTGCCCGACAGTGTAGCGGGTCGCCGCTCCCCGGCCGAAGGGGTTGATCATGGGCCGGGGCGGCGGAAGGGGGACCGGGCCCCAGGGGTGTCCGTAGCCTGGGTGGGCCGGGATGGGCAGGGTGTGAGGGAAGGGGTGCGGGTGGTGCAGGGGCGGCACGGGGGGAGTGGGCTCGATGGGGTCGGCGGGCCGTTCGAGGTCGTGCGGGGGGAGAGCGGCGGGCTGGAGTATGTGCGGGGGCCCCGGACGCTCAAGGAATTCGTCGAGGCTGCCTGGGGGCTCGGTGACCGGATGTTCCTCGTCGGAGAGAGCGCCCGCTACACCTACCGGGAGTTCTTCGCCGCCGCCTGCGCCCTCGCGCGGCGCCTCGACGAGGAGTACGGGCTGCGCCCCGGCGACCGGGCCGCGATCGCGATGCGCAACCACCCCGAGTGGCAGATCGCCTTCTGGGGAGTCCAGTTGGCCGGGCTGGTCGCCGTGCCGCTCAACGCCTGGTGGACCGAGGAGGAGCTGACGCACGCCCTCGACGACTGCACCCCCGGGGTGCTCCTCGTCGACGGCGAGCGGCTGCCCCGGGTCGACCGGTGGCGCGGGCGGACCGGGGCGCGGGTGGTGCTCTTCCACGGCGCGGGGCACCCGGGCGGCGCCGGGGTGGAGCGGTACGACGACTTCGGCGCACCCGACCCCCACGGCGCGCCGCCCGCCGTCGATGTGCGGCCCGAGGACGACGCCACGATCATCTACACGTCCGGGACCACCGGGCGCCCCAAGGGCGCCGTCGCCACCCAGCTCGCGCAGGCGGGGGCCGCGCAGCACCCCCGGTTCCACGCGGCCGTCGCCGCCCTCGCGCGCGGGGAGCTGCCGGGGCAGGGGCCCGCGCCCGTGGTGCTGATGACGTTCCCCTTCTTCCACGTCGCCGCGTTCACCACGCTCTACTCGGCGATGGCCGCCGGCGGCACCCTCGTCCTGATGCGGAAGTGGGACGCCGATCACGCCCTCGCGCTCATCGGGGAGCACCGCGTCACCCATTACTCCGGAGTGCCCACCACCGCGCTCCAGCTGCTGGACGCCGCCGAGCGCCGGGGCGACGGCCTCGGGACGCTCGGGCACCTCAGCACCGGCGGGGCCGCCGCGCCCGCCGCGCTCGTCGGGCGGCTGACCGCGCGCCACGGCCGGCGGATCGACCCCCGCAACGGGTACGGCCTCACCGAGACCAGTGGCGGGGTCCTGGCCAGTTCCGGGGACGCCTACCGGGCGGACCCGGGCAGTGTGGGGCGGCCCGCGCCGGCCGTGGAGGTGCGGATCGCCGGGGCGGACGGCCGGGAGCTGCCCGAGGGGGAGACCGGTGAGCTGTGGCTGCGCGGCCAGTCGCTCGTACGCGGGTACTGGCGCGACGAGCGGGCCACCGCCGAGGCCTTCCGGGACGGCTGGTTCCGCACCGGTGACCTCGCGGTCCTGCGGGACGGGCGGGTCGGCATCGTGGACCGGATCAAGGACGTGGTCATCCGCGGGGGTGAGAACGTCCACTGCGCCGAGGTCGAGTCCGTGCTCCACGACCACCCGGAGGTTGAGGACGCCGCCGTGCTCGGGGTGCCCCACCCCCTCCTCGGTGAGGAGGTCGCCGCCGTGGTGCGGCTGCGGCCGGGCGCCGGGGTGGGTGCCGACGCGCTGCGGGCGTACGCGGCCGGGCGGCTCGCCGCCTTCAAGGTGCCCTCGCTGGTCGTGCTGGGCGATGTGCCCCGCAGTCCGACGGGGAAGATCCTCAAGCGGGAGCTGAGGAGGGGGATCGCCGGGGAGGGCTGAGCCCCGGTGGTGCCGCACGTGCCGTGCGTACTGGCCCGGTGCCCCCTGCGAGGCGCGGGCGCGGGTGCGGGCGCGCCCCGCAGCGTGTGCATGGACCCCGGACCTCGGACCCCGGACCCCGGACCCCGGACCTCGGACCCCGGACCCCGGACCCCGGACCTCGGACCTCGGACCCCGGACCCCGAACCCCGGACCCGGGCGCGGGGTACCTGGCGCGGGCGCACCTGGCGCGGGGGCACCTGGCGACGGGTCGCCGGCGGCCTCCCCGCGCCTCAGGAGCGGGTCACCCGCACCCGGTACCCCTCCCCCTCCTTCCGCACCACCGTGATCGCGATTCCGCTCTTCCTGTCCGTGAAGGTCTGCCCCGGCCGGTACGGCGCGTCCGACAGCTCCGCGTGGACATTCGGCCGCCGGGTGCAGCCGCCGCTGTCCTTCTTGCTGTCGGCGACGGTGACCGGTCCCTGCCCGGTGTCCACATCGCCCTGGACGCGGTAGATCAGCACGCCCGGCCGGCAGATGGCCTCGTCGTTCCCCGCCCGGGTCCGCACCTCGATCGCGTAACCGGAGTCCTCGCTCACCGGAACGACCGTCATCTTCGCCCCGCCGGCGGTGGCGAGCGGGGTCAGGGTGTACTCGGCGCTGCCGGGGGCCGGTGCGCAGCTGATCTGGCCCGGGTCCAGCCAGCCCAGCTTCCACTTGTGCCAGCCCAGCAGGTCGTTGTTGGCCCCCCAGTCCTCGGACATGATGTCCCAGTGGCCGACCGTGCCGCCGCCCTCGGCGGTGTAGAGGTCGGGCAGCCCGAAGACATGGCCGTTCTCATGGGGCAGCACCCGGAAGCCGGTCTCGGCGTACGACCCCGAACCGTCGTCCTGGCGGCTGTAGACGAAGGACGTGTTGGCGAGCGGCACCCCGTCGGCGGTCGGCGCCTCGGGGTTGCCGGAGAAGGTCACCGAGAGCACGGTGTCCAGCGCCGACGGTCCGGCGTTGGGGGTGACGAGCACGTTGACCAGGTCGTACGCGGCGAAGTCCACCTGCGGGTCGGCGACCGTGACCAGGTCCTCGACGAGTTTGCGGTAGCCGGGCTCATAGGGAGAGCCGCGCTCTATTCCGTACGCCTCGAAGGGCAGGGGCATCCTCAGCCAGTCGGTGACCGGCGCGTGCGGCCGATAGCTGAGCCGGCCGTACGAACTGGTTCTGAACCACTCCGTGGTCTGCGGGAAGAACTCCGCCAGCCGGTCCAGCGCCTTCCCCTCGCCCTCCGCGTCCGAGAAGTCGATCATCAGATTGAGGGCGCGGACCTCGCCGGTGGAGCGGGAGTAGCCGGCCGGGGTGGGTATGCCCTCCGACATCTGGACGCCCAGGGCGGCGGGGATGCGGCAGGGGCCGAGCCCCGTCGCCTCGGCGGCGACCGGTCCGGCCGATGCCTTGGTGGGGGCGGAGAGTTCCGCGCCGGCCTTGGTCAGGCCGGCGAGGGAGAGCGCCGTGAGGACGGCGACACAGCCGATACGGCGGCCCCGGCGGACCCGGTCGCCCGTCCCGGCTATGCGGCCCGTCCGGCCCGTCTGGTCTATCCGGCCCGTCTGGTCTATCCGGCCCGTCCGGTCCATTCGGTCCGTCCGATGGGTCCGGCGTATCCCGTGCGGCCGGCGTATCCGGTGGCGTGGGTACCGCATACAGCCGCCTTCGGGTCCCCGGCAGCAGGCCGGTCCCTGGCTGCGCTCTGTCAGATCAGCCTGTGACGGGTGGGGGTGGAGCGCGCGCGGGGTGAGCCGTTCGAGGGGTCCCGGACCGGCGATCCGGGGCCGGAGGCCCTCCCTCCGCGAGGGCTTCCCTTACGGACGGGCGGGTGACACGAGTCACAGCAGGGTGAGAAATAACCGGGGAGCCCTTCCCCGTTTGCACTCGTGTCGCCGCTAAACGGGGAGCAGTTCCCCGTTTGGGTGATGTTCATCAGACGCCGACGCAGAGCGAGAGGGGGTGGCGCCCATGGGCCCCGCCGGGACGGACACAGCGGGCACGGGCACGGGCACGGCCGGTACGGACATGATCGGTACGGGCGCAGCCGGGGCGGGCAGGGTCGGTGCGGGCACGCGCGACGGCGCGGCGGACGCGGCGGCCGACGCGCGCGACGGCGCGGCGGACGCCCACGACAGCGGAACGCCCGCCCGCGACAGCGGGGCGCGCACCTACGACAGCGGGGCGCGCAAGCGCGCCGGCGCGCCCCCCACCGGGCCGCACCGGGCGTGCGACGCCGTGGCCCGCCACGTCCCCCGCCCCCGCGCCGACGCCCTCCGCAACCGCGAGCGGATCGTGGGCGCGGCCCGTGAGATGTTCGTCGAGTTCGGGCCCGGCGTCCCCCTGGACGACATCGCCCGCCGCGCCGGCATCGGCAACGCCACCCTCTACCGGCACTTCGCCGACCGCACCGCGCTGATCCACGAGGTCGTGCTCTCCGTCCTGTCCCGCACCGCCCGGCTCGCCGAGGAGGCGATGGGCGAGGAGCCCGACTCCTTCGACGCGGTGCGCCGCTTCGTCCATGGCGCCGCCGAGGAGCGCATCGGGGCCCTCTGCCCCCTGCTCTCCGGCGCGTTCGACAGCGGCCCTCCCGAACTCGACGCCGGACGTGAGCGGCTGGAGCGGGCGATGGTGGAGCTGATCGAGCGGGCGCAGGCCGCAGGCCGGATGCGTACCGATGTCGCCCTCGGCGATCTGATGGTCGCGCTCTCCCAGCTCTCCCGGCCGCTTCCGGGCACCGAGTGCCTGGACATGGCCAGGTTCGTGCACCGCCATCTCCAGCTCTTCCTGGACGGTCTGGAGGCCCCCGCGCGCTCCGAACTCCCCGGCAGGGCGGCGACCATCGAGGATCTGCGAGCTCCCATGACCGACTGACGACGCACGGGCGGCGCACCCACGGCGTACGCGCTCCGTACCGGCGGGTCGGTACCGGAGCACCGCCGGGCGCGGTGCGACACGGCCCCCCGGCGCGGAGTTCGGACCACCGCGCCATCCCGCCCCCCCCGGCACAGCCTCCCGGCCCCGCCCCCTGACACCCGCCTCCCCGGCACTCGCCTCCCGGCGCGCGGCCTCCGTGACACCCCGACAGCTTCAGCAATCTTTTGACCGTTTCCGCACCCCTAGGTGGCCTGACCCATGCCAAAAACAGCCAATACCTCTCTTCCTGATACCGCCGGCACCATGGACCCCCGGCGCTGGAAGGCCCTGATCTTCATCGCGCTGGCCCAGCTGATGGTGGTGCTCGACGCGACCATCGTGAACATCGCGCTGCCCACCGCCCAGCAGGATCTGGGCATATCCGACGGCAACCGGCAGTGGGTCATCACGGCCTACGCCCTCGCCTTCGGCGGACTGCTGCTCTTCGGTGGCCGGATCGCCGACATCTGGGGGCGCCGGCGCACCTTCATCGTCGGTCTGATCGGCTTCGCCGTGGCCTCCGCGCTCGGCGGCGCCGCCACCACCGAGGCCATGATGCTCGGCGCCCGAGGGCTCCAGGGCGCCTTCGGCGCACTGCTCGCGCCCGCCGCGCTCTCCCTGCTCGCGGTGATGTTCACCGACGCCAAGGAGCGCGCCAAGGCGTTCGGCATCTACGGCGCCATCGCCGGTGGCGGCGGCGCGGTCGGACTGCTCCTGGGCGGCTTCCTCACCGAGTACCTGAACTGGCGCTGGACCTTCTACGTCAACATCCCGTTCGCGATCGCCGCCGCCGTCGGCGCGTACGTGGTGATCCGCGAGCCGGCGGGTGCGCGCAACCGGTCCCCGCTCGACATTCCCGGTGTCGTCCTCTCCACCCTCGGTCTGGTGGCGCTGGTCTACGGCTTCACCCGCGCCGAGCACTCGGGCTGGTCGGACGGTCTGACGGTGGGCATGTTCGTCGCCTCCGTGGTGCTGCTGGCCGCGTTCGTCGTCACCGAGGCGAAGGTCAAGGCCCCGCTGCTGCCGCTGCGCGTCCTCACCGAGCGCAACCGGGGCGGTGTCTATCTCTCGCTGGGCCTCGCCGTCATCGCGATGTTCGGGCTCTTCCTCTTCCTGACGTTCTACCTCCAGGTCGTCCGCGGGTACTCGCCGGTGAAGACCGGCTTCGCCTTCATGCCGATGGTCGTGGGCATGATCGTGGGTTCCACCCAGATCGGCACCCGGCTGATGACCCGCGTCCCGCCCCGGCTGCTGATGGCGCCCGGCTTCCTGCTCGCGGCGACCGGCATGCTGCTGCTGACCCAGCTCGACCTGAACAGCTCGTACGCCGGTCTGATCATGCCCGCGCAGCTGCTGCTCGGCCTCGGCATGGGTACGGCGTTCATGCCGGCGATGTCCCTGGCCACCTACGGGGTGGACCCGGCCGACTCCGGTGTCGCCTCCGCGATGGTCAACACCTCGCAGCAGGTCGGCGGCGCGGTCGGCACGGCGCTGCTGAACACGATCGCGGCCTCGGCCACCACCTCGTACGTCAGCGCGCGGGCCGCCGGCGCGACCGACCCCCGGCTGCTGGAGATGCAGGGGATGGTGCACGGCTTCACCTCCGCCATCTGGTGGGCGGTCGGCATCCTGGTGGTCTCGGCGGCGATCGCTTTCGCCCTCATCACCAGTGGCCGCCCCAACATGGGCGCGCCGTCCGGTTCGGGTGACGGCGCCGAGGACGAGGTCAGGGTGCCGGTCATCGCGCACTGATGTCGCGGGGCCGGGACGGACACCCCGTCACCGACACGGAAGGGCCCCGCCCGGATCGCTCACCGATCCGGGCGGGGCCCTTCCGCTTGTGCCACCAGGCCCCACCGGGCGCCGTGGTTGCCCGAGAGGAGCGCCTCACCGCGCACCGTGGCGTTCCGGCGCGGCCCCACCGCGCACCGCGGCGCTCCGGCGCGGCCCCACCGCGCGCCGGGGCCGCCGCCGCTACCGCAGCCAGGGCAGGTCGGCGCCGGAGTCCTGCGGCTGGAGCCCCTCCGCCACGATCCGCATGATCTCGCCGAGCTGCCCCACCTGCTCCGGCGACAGCCGGTCGAACATCGCCTGCCGCACCGCCTCCACATGGCCCGGAGCGGCCCGCCTCAGCACCTCGAAGCCCTCGTCCGTCAGGACGGCGTTCTGACCGCGCTTGTCGGACGAGCACTCCTCGCGCCGCACCCAGCCGCTCCGCTCCAGCCGGGCCACGGCGTGCGAGAGCCGGGAGCGGGTGATCTTGGCGTCGATGGCCAGCTCGGTCATCCGCTTGCGGCGCTGCGGGGCCTGGGAGAGCTGCACCAGCAGCCCGTAGTAGACGTGCGGCATGCCGGCGTCGCGCTGCAACTGGCGGTCGAGATGGTCGTCGAAGAGGGTGGTGGCGTGGAGATACGCGCGCCAGACGCGCTGTTCGTCGTCGGTGAGCCAGCGCTGCGGGAGCCCGTCCGCGCCGGGGGACGCCGCCGTCGCTGCCGTCGTCATCTCTTCCACGGTCATGCCCTCCACTCTACGACCACTTCTTGAAAGTTGAACTACATGGTCGTAGGCTGAGGGCACAGCTTGAAGTTTCAAGCAAAGATCGGAGCCATCGCCATGACCGCCACCCCCGCCGGGCGGATGCCCGCCCTCTACCTCTCCCATGGTGCTCCGCCCCTCGCCGACGACCCCCTCTGGCCGGGTCAGCTCGCCGCCTGGTCGGCCGGGCTGCCGCGCCCCACGGCGATCCTGATGGTCTCCGCCCACTGGGAGGAGGCCCCGCTGGCGCTCGGCGCGACCGTGACGGTGCCGCTGGTGTACGACTTCTGGGGCTTCCCGGAGCACTACTACACCGTGCGGTACGCGGCCCCGGGCGCCCCGAGGCTCGCCGAGGACGTGCGCGCGATGCTGCGCGGCCCCGGCCGGCCCGTCCAGGACATCCCCGACCGGGGCCTCGACCACGGCGCGTACGTACCGCTGGTGGAGATGTTCCCGGAGGCTGACATTCCGGTACTCCAGATCTCCCTGCCCACCCTCGATCCGGGGAAACTGCTGGAGATCGGGCGGCGGCTGGCCCCGCTGCGCGACGAGGGCGTCCTCATCGTCGGCAGCGGCTTCTTCACCCACAACCTGGCGGCGCTGCGGCACTCCGGCGTCCCCGGCTGGTCGGCCGAGTTCGACGACTGGGGGCAGCGGGCGCTGGCGGCGGGAGACGTGGACGCGCTGCTGGACTTCGAGCACAAGTCCCCCGCCGGACGACTGGCCCATCCGCGCACCGAGCACTTCGCACCTCTCTTCGTCACGATGGGGGCCGCCGAGGGTGAGCCGGAGAGCGGGCGGAGCGTGATCGACGGCTTCTGGATGGGGCTGGCGAAGCGCTCGGTGCAGTTCGGCTGAGCGCCGTCCGCGCGGGGGCGGGGAGGCTCAGGTCAGCAGCGGCGGATTCCACTCGATGGCGCCCACGGCCGCGGTCAGCGCCAGGCTGTCGCCGACATCGAGCGCGGTGTCCGCGAACTTGATGGTGTGGTCGTCGCCGTGCGCCGCCGCCCGCTCGAACACCTCCTCCGCCGTCGCGTCGGTGAGGGTGTACGGACGCGGATCGGCCGTGCTGTACGCGGCGGTGACCCCCGCGCTCGCGGCCCAGGCGGCGCCGAGGCTGGGCAGCCACAGCTCGCGGGGGAGCGCGGGCAGGGTCCGCAGTACGGCGTTGGGCGCGGTCGCCGCGTGCACCAGCATCACCGGGTCGGCGTGGCCATGGGCGGCGTAGCGCCGGGTGGAGGCGGCCACCAGCTCCCGCAGCCGGTCACGGGCGTCCTCCGGGCCGGTGACGCCCAGCGGCCAGCCGGGGAGGGCGGTCAGCTGGGCGAACCGGTCCCCGATCCCGCCGGACTGGTCGGGGACGGCGGGGACCGCGTCCAGCGCGGCCGCGGCGCCGGGCGGGGCGCCGAGCGTCCGCACCTCCGGCAGCGGCAGATGCCGGGCGGTCCAGTACCCGAGGGCCTGCGCCAGCTCACCGACCCGGGGGGCGGTCTCCTCGCCGCTCAGCAGGGTGCGCACGGCGTGGCCCACCCGGATCGCGGGATGGGTCGCGCTGCCCGCGATGCCCGGCAGCAGCCGGGGCCACCACTCGGTCAGCACCTCCCGCCAGGGGCGCTCGGTGGTCTCCCGCTCGAAGTGGACGATCCAGTCGGCCACCCGGCCCGGGTCGCCCAGCGCCTCGCGCCAGTTCTCCGGGGTCACCGGGTTGCCGCCGCGCGGCATCTCCTCCAGCCGCTCGCTGTAGCGGTCGAACCAGCGGTGCACGCCCGCCGCCTGGCCGTGGCGCACGAGCGCCTCCACGGCCATCGGGGCGTGATTGCTCAGGAAGCCGTAGAACTCGGGACCGGAGGTGTGGATGCGCTCCAGCGCCTCGTCCAGGGTTCCGCTGGTGTCCTGGGCCGGGGCTCCGGTGGTGTTCTGGGCCGGGGCTCCGGGGGCGTGCCGTGCCGGGGTGCCGGTGGGGGCGGGCGCTGCGGGGAAGGTGCCGGTGGTCTCCATGGCCCGACCGTAGGCGCGGTCCGTGAGGCTCCGTAACGGGCTGGAGTCCTACACCTGAGGTCCCAGCTCCTTCTCGTACCAGGTGATGTCCCAGTAGCGGCCGAACTTCCGTCCCACCTCGCGGTACGTCCCGACCGGGCGGAAGCCGAACCGGGTGTGCAGCCGGGTCGACGCCTCGTTGGGCTGGGTGATCCCGGCGTACGCGCGGTGCAGGTCCTCGCCCTCCAGCGCCTCGAAGAGGGACTTGTAGAGCAGGGTGCCGACGCCCAGCCCCGCCGCCTCGGGGGCGCAGTAGACGCTGACCTCGACGGAGGTGTCGTAGGCGGCCTTGGGGCGCAGGGGGCTGCTGGTCGCGTAGCCGAGGAGGCCGCCCCAGGGCCTGCCTTCCGGGCGGTCCGCCGGGGCGTGCTGCCCTTGGCGGTCCGCCGGGTCGTCCGCCGGGTCGTGCCCCGGGCGGTGCCCTTGGCGGTCCGCCTCGGTGTCCCCGGGGGCGCTTCCCGGCCGGTTTTCGGCATATCGGACATCCCGAGCAACCAGAAGACGGTGCGGGCCGTCTTCAGGGTGGGAACGGAGCCATGGGCGGCGTTGTTCCGGGGAGAAGACAGTGGTGTCGAAGGTGATGGGCGTCTCACGTATGTAGTGGTTGTAGAGCGCTGTCAGCTCCGGCAGATCGGCCTCCGCGCCCGCTCTGACCTGCACCTCTACCGGTTCCTTAGGCATGCGTCCTCCCCTGATGGTCGGACAGGGTACTGCAAGATCGTAAAAATCGAAGTGGGGCTTGGGAATTCTGTCCGGATTCCAGTCGTTGTTTCCATCGGATGCAGGGCACCCGGAAGGGTGTCGCGACCTACTCAGCAAGGGAGCTCGCATGGCAACCCGTGCCGTCGCCCGTCGCCAGTCCGAGACCACGAGGACCACCGGCCGGGCCAGCAGCGTTCGCGCAGTGGGCGGGGAGATCGCCGACCGCGACCTGGTCGGCATGTACCTCGACGAGATCGCGCGCACGCCGCTGCTCGACGCCGCCAAGGAGGTCGAGCTGTCCCAGACCATCGAGGCGGGTGTCTATGCCCGGCAGATCCTCGGCAAGGAGATCGAGAGTGAAGCGGGCGGCGCCTCGCGCGAGGAACTGGAGGCCCTGGTGGCCGAGGGCGAGCGGGCGAAGGACGTCTTCATCCGGTCGAACCTCCGGCTGGTCGTGGCGGTGGCCCGGCGCTATCCGCGCAGCGGCCTCCCCCTGCTCGACCTGATCCAGGAGGGGAACGCGGGCCTGGTCCGCGCGGTCGAGAAGTTCGACTACGCCAAGGGCTTCAAGTTCTCCACCTACGCGACCTGGTGGATTCGCCAGGCCATCACCCGTTCCATAGCCGACCAGTCGCGCACCATCCGGCTCCCCGTCCACCTGGTGGAGGAGCTGGGCCGAATCCGCCGGGTGCAGCGCGAGTTCAACCGCGAGAAGGGCCGGGAGCCCGAGCCGGCCGAGATCGCGGAGGAGCTGGCCTCCACGCCCGCGCGGGTCACCGACGTGCTGGACTGGGCGCGCGACCCGGTCAGCCTCAACATGCCGGTGGACGACGCCGGCGAGACACAGTTCGGCGATCTGCTGGAGGACACCTCCGCGGTCTCGCCCGAGCAGTCGGTGCTCACCCTGCTGCGCAGCGAGGGTCTGGAGGATCTGATCGGCCAGCTCGACCAGCGCACCGCCTCGATCATCCGCATGCGGTACGGCATCGTGGACGGCCGCGAGCGGACGCTGACCGAGGTCGGCAAGGAGCACGGGCTGACGCGGGAGCGCATCCGGCAGATAGAGAAGCACGCTCTGCTGGAGCTGAAGCGGATGGCCAGGGACACGGGCTTCGACGCGGCGGCCTGAGCCGTCGTGCCCGATCCGGGCCCGGCCGCGCGCGGGCTCCCCGACGACCGTCCCACCCAGAGCCGGACCCCGAGGCCTTCCCCCCGGCCTCGGGGTCCTTTCCTGTCCGGGGGCGGGTGCTCACCTCACCCGGCCGCGGTGGTCCCGTCCCCCGCCGCCGGGCCGTTCCCCGCGGTGCGGGCCTGCTCCCGCGCCGCGCCGGCCGGCGTCGTCGCGGCACGGGTCAGCCGGGCGCCCAGGGCCCGGGCCCGGGCCGCCAGCTCGGGCGGGCCGTGCACGGTGAAGTCGCAGCCCACCAGGGCCAGCCGGAACACCAGCCACTCCGTCGAGTACGACGAGCGCAGCCGCAGCAGACAGGACGCCTCACCCGTCGCCTCCGGCATCCCGAACGACTCCGGCAGCCGAGCCCTCACCAGCGCCGCCGGGGCGTCGAACCCCACCTCGGCCTCGTACTTCTCAGGCGGTGCGACGCCATGGCTCAGCAGCGCCTCCGCACCCGCCGCCGGCAGTTCCCTGGGGGTGAACCGGGCACCCGTCGCCAGCGGTTCCGAGACCCGGTCCACCCGGAAGGTCCGCCAGTCCTCCCGTACCGTGTCGTACGCCACCAGATACCACCGGTAGCCCGTGGAGATCAGCCGGTACGGCTCCACCAGCCGCTTGGTCGGGGTGCCGTCGGCCGACCGGTAGTCGAAGCGCAGTTGCTCCTCCCCGCTCGCCGCGCCCGCGATGGCCGTCAGGGTGCGGGGGTCGATCGTCGCGCCGTCGCCCTGGGTCAGCGGGATCGTGGCGGCCTGGAGGGCGTTCACCCGATACCGCAGCCGGGACGGCAACACCTGTTCGAGCTTGGCCAGCGCCCGCACCGACGCCTCCTCGACGCCCTCGATCGCATGGCCCGCCCCCGCCCGGAGCCCGACGGCTATCGCGACGGCCTCCTCGTCGTCCAGCAGCAGCGGGGGCATCGCCGCCCCCGCGACGAGCCGGTACCCGCCGACCGCGCCCCGGGTCGCCTCGACCGGATAGCCCAGATCGCGCAGCCGGTCGATATCGCGGCGGATGGTCCGTTTGCTCACCTCCAGGCGCTGGGCCAGTTCACTGCCGGGCCACTCACGCGGGGTCTGGAGAAGGGAGAGCAGATTCAGCAGCCGTGCCGGAGTGTCCGTCATAACCACCAGGATGCCCGCGAATGAGGACCGCTTCCGGCCTAAACGAGTCCTAGGGTCGCTCTCATGAGCCCACAGAGCCAACAGCCGACCGTGCCCGGAACAGCTGTGCCGGACACGCCATCGGACCGGCGACGATGGATCGCCCTCGCGATCATCATGACCGCCGCCTTCATGGACCTGGTCGACGTCACCATCGTGAACATCGCGATCCCCAGCATCGAGCAGGACCTCGGTGCCTCCTTCAGCTCCATCCAGTGGATCACCGCGGGGTATGCGCTGGCCTTCGCCGCCGGGCTGATCACGGGCGGCCGGCTCGGCGACATCCACGGCCGCCGGCGGATCTTCCTCATCGGCGTCGCCGGCTTCACCGCGGCCTCCGCGCTCTGCGGACTCGCCATGAGCGCCGAGGTGCTCGTCGCCGCCAGGCTCCTCCAGGGCGCGATGGCCGCGCTGATGGTGCCGCAGGTGCTGGCGATCGTCCACACCACGTTCCCGCCGCACGAGCGCGGCAAGGTCTTCGGGCTCTTCGGCGCGGTCGTCGGCCTGGGCGCGGTCTCCGGTCCGCTGCTCGGGGCGCTGCTGACGGAGTGGGACCTCTTCGGTCTCGCCTGGCGGCCTATCTTCCTGATCAACCTTCCGGTGGGGGTGGCCGCGCTGATCCTCGGCCGGATCTACATCGTGGAGTCCCGTGCCCCGAAGGCGCTCAAGCTCGATCTGCCCGGGGTCGCCCTGGTCGTCACGGCACTGCTGATGCTGATCTACCCGCTGACCCGGGGCCGTGAGCTGGGCTGGCCGCTCTGGGGGCATCTGTGCATGGCGGCCAGCCCGCTGGTGTTCGCCCTCTTCGTGGTCTACGAGCGGTACAAGACACGCAAGGACGGCTCCCCGCTGGTCGAACTGTCGCTGTTCCGGATCAAGAGCTTCGCCGCCGGTATCGCCGTCCAGCTCACCTTCGGTGTGGTCCTCGGGGTGTTCTTCCTGGTCTGGACGCTCTATATGCAGATCGGCCTGGGCTGGAGCGCCCTGCGGGCCGGGCTGACGGGTGTGCCGTTCTCGATCGCCGTGTCCCTGGCGGCCGGGGTGTCGGTGCAGAAGCTGGTGCCGCGCTTCGGCCGGAAGGTGCTCCAGGCGGGCGTGGCCACGATGGCCGCGGGAATACTGCTCTACAGCTGGCAGGCCGAGCACTACGGCAGCGGGATCGAGCCCTGGCAGATGATGGGGCCACTGGTGCTGATGGGGCTCGGCATGGGGCTGATCGTGGCGCCGCTGACCAACGCGGTGCTCGCCGAGGTGCCGCGCCGGCACGCCGGTTCGGCGTCCGGGCTGATCAACACGGTGGGACAGACGGGCAACGCGCTCGGTCTCGGGCTGGTGTCCGTGGTCTTCTTCGGCGCCATGAACGGCTCGGTGGGCGACGGCTTCTCCGAGCACTCGGGAGCGGGCGGCGAGGCCGGGGCCGGTACGGCGGCCGGGGACGGGGCCGCGCGGGAAGCGCTCGCCGAGGCGTTCGGAGGCGCGTTCCAGAACTCCATGTGGTGGGTCTCGGGGATACTGCTGGGGATCTTCCTGCTGATGTTCGCGCTGCCGGCGCACCCGGAGCACCGCCCTGAGGGCACCGAGCCCGACGGACCGGGAGAGGGCCGCGAACGGGAGCCGGTGCTGGCGCACTGACCGGTCGCGGAAACGGGCTCACCCCGGAAGGGACGGCTCCGGCATCGATGTCATCGCACCCGTGCGCGCAGCTCCATCGCTTCGCGCGCGGTGTGCTCGGCGCCGTAGACCTCGCACATGTGGCGGCCGTCCGGGGTGGCGGTGTGCTCCACCTCCCACAGACTGGTCTCGACTCCGTCGAGCAGGAGGAACGCGTGCTCGTAGAGGGTGAAGCCCGCGTCCTTGCCCGCCACCCGGCACTGCCGGGCGGAGACCTGGGTGATGTGGTGCGCGAACGCGGAGCGCAGCATCCTCGCCGTCTTCTCGCCCGGCCGGTCCGCGTTCTCCGCGCGGCGGAGGACGCGCCGGGCGTGGTCCGCCGAATTGTCCGGGACATACATCCGGGGGAGCGCCGCCGGGGGTGCGGACATCAGCCCGGCGAGCAGCGCGAAGTCGGCGTCGAGATCCGCCTCCAGCCCGATCGGGCCGGTGCGCCCGCGATCCGCCGGGTCGCGGTCGGCCGGGTCGCGGTCGGCGGGATCGGAGAGCTCCGGCCCGTCGGTGAACCCGGCGGTGCGGAACGCCGACAGCGCACCGCTCCCCGGCTCGCCCGAGTCGGCGAACCCGGGGAAGCCCGCGGGCAGCCGGGACGCCGCCAGCCGCACCTCCGACTCCTCCGTGTACAGCTCGTGCTGCTCGGGATGGTCGGCGCCACTGCTGTGGACCAGCTCCCAGAGCACGAGCGAGCTGCCGTCGCTCAGCAGATACGCGTGCCGGTAGGTCGCGCGGTCCAGCGAGCCGCTGTGGTGCGAGGAGTGCAGCGAACTCGCGTGAGCCAGCGCCGACTCCAGCCGCTCGACCGTGGCATCGGGCAGATCGAAGGAGTTCAGCGCCCGACCCAGGAGTCGTTCGAGGTGTGTCTCGGTTGTCTCATACGGATCGTTCAAGGTGGGTCTCCAGGCCGTCGCCACAAGTAACTCGTTGATTGCTAAAAGTAGCCCCTCGGTCTGACACCTCGTCCAGTCGTTGCGAAAAACGAAGCAAGTCTTTGTGAAGTTCCCCGGATCGCCTCAACGGGCATAGCGCGTGCATCAGTTGATGTCGTACAGCTCCCGATACGAGGGAAAGACCCCGCCGGGTCCGCTCGTACCGGTGGCCGTCAGCACCGCCCGCACAATCGCCCGGCTGACCACATCCGCGCCCGCGGCCAGCACTTCGTTGAGCGCGAGAGGATTCCCGGCGGCCAGTTCCACCCCGTCGGTGGCGAGCGCGAAGACCGTGTCACCGTCGTTGAGAAGGTGTACCGGCCGCACGGCGCGCGCGATGCCGTCGTGCGCCGTCCCCGCGAGCTTCTGCGCCTGCGCACGGGTGAGACGGGCGTCGGTCGCGACCACGGCGAGGGTGGTGTTCAGGGGCGGCGGCCCGCTCGCCGACCGCGCCCGCTCCAGCCGCCGCAGCGCCTCCCGGTGCACCCCGGGCGCGGGCGGGGGCACCCCTTCCCCGGCGTCCGTCCCGTACAGGCCGCCCGTGCGCGGATTCATCACCGAGCCCACCGCGTTGACCACGACCAGGGCCGCCACCGTGGCGCCCGAGTCCGCCAGGACCGTGCTCGCCGTGCCCACCCCGCCCTTGAGCCCGCCGGCGACCGCGCCCGTGCCCGCTCCGACGGAACCGGTCTCCACCGGTGCGCCGGACGGCCGGCGGGCCGCGTCCTCGATCGCGGCCCGTCCGGTGGAGGCGTCGGGCCGGGCCCGCCAGTCCCCGCCGCGCCCCAGGTCGAAGACGCAGGCGGCCGGAACCACGGGCACCACCCGCCCCGGCCCGCCGACCGGGACACCCCGGCCCCGCTCCTCCAGCCAGGCCATCACCCCGCCCGCCGCGTCCAGGCCGTACGCGCTGCCGCCGGTCAGCACGACGGCATCGATCCGCTGGACCAGATTGCGCGGATCGAGCGCATCGGTCTCCCGCGTCCCCGGGCCCCCGCCCCGCACATCCACGGCGGCGATCGCCCCGCCCTCCGGCGCCAGGACGACGGTGGTCCCGCTCAGCGCTCCCGCGCCCGGCACCCGCGCGTGGCCGACCCGCAGCCCGGCCACATCCGTCAGCCCGTCCCTCGGGCCGTCCGCCGGCCCCGCCCGCCCGCTGCCGGGGGCGCGCGCCGTGTCCGCTCCGCCACCCGTCCCTGTGTCGCTCATGCGCACTGCGTATCACGGGACCTGCCGGACGGGTACGGCAGGACGCGAGCGGTGGCTCAGCGCGACACCGACCGCGACCGTCGCCGCCGCGACCAGCCCGGCCGCGAGCACCGCGAGACCACCCGCGAAGGAGCAGCCCAGGATCGCCGCGGACGCCACCGGCAGGGGCAGCTGCCGCACCACGCCGTGCTTGAAGTGCCGCGCGTGCAGCAGCCAGACCATCAGCAGAAACACCGCCGTGGGCACGGTGACGGCGGAGGCCGCCGCGAAGGAGGAGACCGGCGCCACACCCACCCCGTGCTCGACCGCCACCTCGATGCCCGCGCCGATCGCGGCGGCCGAACCGAAGATCAGCACATGGCCGTACCCCCAGGGGAGTGCCTGCCGGTTGGAGATCAGCCGCTCGTGCGCCGGCACCGCGAAGTAGATCCACCACGCGGAGAAGATGATCAGAAGCCCTCCGGCGGCGATGGGCAGCAGCTCGCCGACCGCCTCGTGCTCGTCCAGCGCCGACTGCACGGCCACCGTGCTGCCGGCCATCGTCTCGCCCAGCACGATCAGGGTGAAGAGCCCGTACCGCTCCGCGATGTGCCGCGCGTGCCACGGCGTCTCCCGGTGCCGCTCGGCCAGCGGGGGCACCAGCAGCTCGCCCACGACCACGATCGGGAACAGCCAGTGCCGGGAGCCCTGCGAGGCGAGGAGCAGCACCACCCAGGCCGCCTGGCAGAGCGCGATGCCGGTCGCATACGTCAGGGCCGTCCTCCGGGCCGGGCCGCGCTCCGCCGCCGCCGCCCGCAGCCACTGGGTGGTCAGCGCCAGCCGCATGATCAGATAGCCGATGACCGCGATCGTCCAGTCGTTGGCGCCGAAGGCGCGCGGCACCCCGGCGGCGTAGACGAGGACTCCCGCGATCTGCACCAGGGTGGCGATCCGGTAGGGGACGTCGTCGCAGTCGTAGGCCGAGGCGAACCAGGTGAAGTTCATCCAGGCCCACCACACGCCGAAGAAGACGAAGCAGTAGCCGATGAACCCGGTGCCCGGGTGACCCTCGGCCAGCGCGTGGACCAGCTGGGCGCCCGACTGGGCGACGGCGACGACGAAGCAGAGATCGAAGAACAGCTCCAGCGGGGTGGCCGCGCGGTGCGGCTCGTCCCGGCGCCGGGGGGTCATGTGCCGCAGCGGCTCGTACGCGTCGCCCTCCGGGCCCGGGGTCTCCGGGTCGGGGCTCTCCCGGCCGGGCACGGAGCGCGAGCCGCCGGTGGTCCCGCCGGTGCCGTTGTTCCCGGAGGTGCCTGAGGGCGTCATGCGTCCAGGACAGCAGAGGTCCCGCCCCCGGGCGACGGGACGCGGGCCCACCAGGTGACCCCCCGTCCGGACGGGCCCCCCGGGCGCCGCCTCCGCCGTACCCTGGAGACATGAGCCCCGCCCCCGCCCCCGGACCGCGAGACGCGAAGCGCCCCCGGCCGGACGCCCCCGAGCCGAGGATCGTCTTCGACGATCCGCTGGACCAGCAGTCCTCGGACGACACGGACCGGGGGTGGGGTGAGCGGCCCTCCCCGAGCGGCGGTGGCGCCGCCGACCTGGCGCGCTTCCTCGACGAGAAGCCGCCCCACCACATCTGAGCCGGGACCGGCCGCGCCCCCTCCGTCCGCCGTGCGCGGGCGGACGGTCCGCCCGGCGGTGCCGCTACAGCCGGTCGGGCCCCGCGCCGGGGCCGGAGCCGAAGCCCGTCCCCGGACCGGAGCCGGGACCCGAGCCGGGCGCGGAGCCCGTGCCGGAGCCACCGCGCGACTGCGCCACCAGCGCGTCGCGGATCTCCTTGAGGACCTCCAGCTCGGACAGCTCCACGATCTCCTTGGTCCCCTCCTTCGCCGCCTCCCTGGCCGCCTTCCGCGCCAGGTACTTCGACATGGGCAGGACCATCAGGAAGTAGACGACCGCGGCGGTGATCAGGAAGGTCAGAATGGCGCCCAGGACCGAACCCCACAGGATCTTGATCCCGTCGACCTCGCCGTTCACCACCTTGCAGGTGCCCTTGAGGCAGGAGCTGTAGGCGTCGAGATCCTTGGTGCCGAAGGCCCCGACCAGCGGGTTGATGACGCCCTTCACCACGGAGTTCACCACTTGGGTGAAGGCCGCGCCGATGACGACGGCCACCGCCAGGTCGATCACATTGCCGCGCATCAGGAAGGCCTTGAAGCCCTCCAGAACGCTGACCTTCTTCTCGCTCACCACTGAGCCTTTCTTCGCATGAACAGGGGACGGAGTGAAACCCTCCGCAACCTACGGCAAGGCCGGGTCGCACTGTCCACTTCACGCGTGCGCGCAGGTGACGGGTCGGCACGTCAGTACGAGCGGGGGCCGCGCCGAGCGGCCCCCTGCCCGGTCCGCCCGGCGCGCTCAGCACAGCGCCACCGCGAGGCCGGCCACCGCGCTCGCCGCGAGCAGTTCGGCGGCGAGCGCGCGCGGGACGGAGAGAACCACCAGCGCGCCGCCCTCGGGGGGACCGGCGGCCCCCGGCACCTCCGCCACCCGGACACCCCTGGCCACCACCCGGGCGCCGGGCACCTCGTGGCGGCCCGCGGCCGGGGCCGGCACGGCGATCACATCCACCCGGTCTCCCGGACGCAGCAGCCGGACCGTCGCCGCGTCGGCGATCCGCACCGGGGCCGACACCAGGGCGGGAGCGGGCCGGGCGGCGCGCTCCCCGGTCGTGGCGGACGCCCCGCCGCCCCTGCCGCGCGCCCCCGCCCCGTCGTCCGATCCGCCTGGGCCGCTGTCCGCGCCCCGGGGGGCCGATGCGGCCAGCGCCGCCGCCGTCAGCGCCACCCCGGCAGCCACGGCCCGCCGCCTGCGGCGCACCGCCCGCCGCAGCCGGTGCGCGCCACCGCGCACCCGGACCGGGGGGAACTGCGGCACCCACGGCTCCGTGCCCGCCCCGTGCGCGGAAGAAGCGGAAGAAGCGGAAGAAGGGGAGGGAGAGTGAGAAGGAAAAGGTGAAGAGGGAGGGGGAGGGGTCATCAGCGCCACCGCCTGTCGTCGAGGAGTCGGCCCGGCCGGTGTCCGCACCGGCCTCGCACCCCTCACGATCCGCTCCCCGCTCCGATCCCGCCGGGGCCTGTGGACGGCCCCCGGTCTGTGGACAACTCCCTCACCCGGAGAGGTGAGGGAGGGCCCGCCACGGCCTCGGTCCCGACTCGGGTTCGGCCCGGTCCCGGCCCGGGTTCGGCCCGGGTTCGGATCAGGGGAGTTCCAGCCCCAGGTCCCAGCCGTCGTGGGCGTTCAGGCACAGGCAGTCCCGCTCACCGGTCGCGGGCAGCGCCCCCACCGCGTCGAAGAGCACCTCCCGCAGCCGCCCCACGTTCTCCCCGAAGACCCGCATCACCTCGGAGTGCGAGACCCCGTCGCCCGTCTCGGTCCCCGCGTCCAGATCCGTCACCAGCGTGAGGGAGGTGTAGCAGAGGGCCAGCTCACGGGCGAGCACCGCCTCCGGGTGGCCCGTCATCCCCACCACCGACCAGCCCGCCGCCGCGTGCCAGCGCGACTCCGCCCGGGTGGAGAACCTCGGCCCCTCTATGACCACCAGCGTCCCGCCGTCCACCGCCTCCCAGGCGCGGCCCCGGGCGGCCTTCAGCGCCACGGCGCGGCCGGCCGGGCAGTACGGGTCGGCGAAGGCGGTGTGCACGACATTCGGGACCACCCCGTCCGCCCGCGCCTCGCCGTCGAAGTAGCTCTGGGCCCGTGACTTCGTACGGTCCACCAGCTGATCGGGCACGAGCAGCGTCCCGGGTCCGTACTCCGCCCGCAGACCGCCCACCGCGCACGGTCCGAGCACCTGCCGCACGCCGACGGAGCGAAGGGCCCACAGGTTGGCGCGGTAGTTGATGCGGTGCGGCGGAATCCGGTGGTCCCGGCCGTGCCGGGGGAGGAAGGCGACCTTCCGGCCGGCCACCTCGCCCAGGAAGAGCGAGTCACTGGGCCTGCCGTAGGGGGTGTCGACCTCGACCTCGGTCACATCCTCCACGAAGGAGTAGAAGCCCGAGCCGCCGATCACACCGATTTCTGCGTTCGCGTTAGCCATGCCGAGCACACTATCGACGGGCCGGAACGCCGAGGACCCCGCCGTGGAAACGGCGGGGTCCCGGGTGAGAACGGTGGGGCGTCAGGCGGCCGAGCTGCCGCTGGAGCTCGTGGAACCCGACGACGACGAAGAAGACGTCGACGAGGAGGACGACGAGGAAGAGGCCGAGGACGAAGCGGGCTTCGCGTCGGACGTCTTCGACGTGGACGACGACGCGGCAGGCGTGCTGCTCGACGACGAGCCCCTGCTGTCGTTGCGGTAGAAGCCGGAGCCCTTGAAGACAATGCCGACCGCGGAGAACACCTTCTTCAGGCGTCCCTCGCAATTCGGGCACACGGTCAGAGCGTCATCGGTGAACTTCTGCACCGCCTCGAGGCCCTCGCCGCATTCGGTGCACTGATACTGGTAGGTCGGCACTGTGTCTTCCTCCTGGCACTCTCACTCAATGAGTGCTAACGACGGTCCATAGTGACGTATTCCGCTGCGTCAGTCCACCGTCACCCGCGCGCGGTGATCCATCCCACTCGCCCCACGGGCCGCGATGAGCCCCGCGGCGCCCGTGGTGTCGCCCTGGGGCGTCAGCCGTGCCCGGAGTGTGACCAGAGTGACCAGTGCGAGCGCGGTTCCCGCCAGCGGCACCACGAAACCGGCGCTCGCGCCGTTCGCGTCGGCGAGCTGACCGGAGATCGTCACGGCCGTCGCCTGGCCCAGGGCGACCGCGCCCGTCAGCCAGGTGAAGGCCTCGGTCCGGGCCGATGCCGGTACCAGCGACTCCACCAGGGTGTACCCGCCGATCAGGGCGGGGGCGATGCAGAGGCCGACCAGCAGGCCGAGCGCGGCGAGCAGGGCGACCGAGTCCACCGCCCAGAGCGCGGAGGCGGCCAGGGTCAGACCCGCGTAGCCGATGATCACCCGCCGGAGGGGGCCGCGCTTCCAGACGATCGCGCCGCAGGCGATACCGGCGAGCATGTTGCCCGCCGCGAAGATCCCGTACAGCAGTCCGTTGACACCCGGGTTGCCGATCTCCTCGCTGAAGGCGGTCAGCGAGACCTGCATGCCCCCGAAGACCGAGCCGATGCCGAGGAAGGTCACCACCAGGACCCGTACGCCCGGGATGGAGAGGGCCGAGACGTGCGGGGCGGAGCCGTGGGCCGAGTCCCGGCGCACCGGCGGCTGGGTGCGCTTCTGCGCGGCGAACAGCAGACCGCCGGTGAGGGTGAGCGCGGCCTCGGCGATGAGGCCGGCCGCCGGGTGGACGCCGGTGCAGAGCGCGGTGGCGAGGACCGGGCCGACCACGAAGGTGAACTCGTCGGTGACCGACTCGAAGGCCGCCGCCGTCTGCATCAGCGGGGAGCCGTCGAGCTTGGCGGCCCAGCGGGCCCGGACCATGGGTCCGACCTGCGGTACGGACGCTCCCGTGGGCACGGCCGCGACGAACAGTGCCCACAGCGGGGCGTCCGCGAGGGCCAGCACGGTGAGGGCCGACACGGAGGCGGTGTGGATCAGGACGCCCGGGAGGAGGACGGCGCGCTGGCCGAAGCGGTCGGCGAGTTTGCCGCTCTGCGGGGCGAAGAGGGCCATCGACACGCCGGTGGCGGCGGCGACGGCGCCGGCGCTGCCGTACGAGCCGGTGGTGTGCTGGACCAGCAGGACGATGCCGATGGTGAGCATCGCGAAGGGCTGCCGGGCGGCGAAGCCCGGGAGCAGGAAGGTCCAGGCGCCGGGGGTGCGGAGCAGTTGCCCGTACCCCGGGCGGGGGTCTTTGGTGACCGTGGACTCCACGGTCCGGCCTTTCTGCCGCCTGGTGGTGTCCCCCGGGGCGGGGGCGACCGAGAGCTGTCCTCTTGCGCGCGGGACTGCGGTAGATACCGGGTACCGGGTCCGGGGGGACGCGTCGGCCGCCATACGGTCGCGCCAGCTCTGCGTCAGGCAGAGGTGGTTCGATCAAGTGCGGCTCCATGGTACAGCTCCCGGGCCTCGCGCTTCGCGGCCCGTCCGTCGCGGTCCCTGTGCCGCAGGGTGCCCGCACGGCGCCGGTCCTGGTCGGGGGCCTGCCCCCGGGCCGTCGCTGCTCAAGCGCCGGAGGGGCTGGGTTTGTCCGGTGTTCGGGGGCGGTTCCTGCGGCGCAGGGTGTGCGCGTGGCGCCGGTCCTGGTCGGGGGTCTGCCCCCCGAACCGCCGCTGCTCAAGCGCCGGAGGCGCTGGGTTTGTCCGGGCTTTCGCTGAAGCCGGGCAAGGCGGTCCTTGGCGGGCGCCTCCCGGGAGGCGCCCGCCAGGGTGCGCGGGCTCTACCCCGTGCCCAGCCAGCCCGCCAGTTTCCCGCCCTGGCCCACCGCGCGCAGCCGTCTCTCCGCGGCGTCGCGGACCGGGTCGGTGGCCACCACGAGGAGTTCGTCGCCGCGGTGGAGCACGGTGGACGGCATCGGGACGAAGCTCCGCTCGTCCCGTACGACCAGCGTCACCGCCGCCCCGGGCGGAAGCCGCAGCTCCGCCACCTCCACCCCGTGCATCCTGGACTCCGCCGGGATCGCCACGGACAGCAGATGCCCCCGCAGCCGCTCCAGCGGAGCCGACTCCACCCCGAGGTCCGACGGCGCGGCCGGCCCGATCTTCAGGGCTCTGGCCAGCCAGGGCAGCGTCGGCCCCTGGATCAGCGTGTAGACCACGACCAGCACGAAGACGATGTTGAAGATCCGGGCGCTGCCCTCCACCCCGCCCACCATGGGGATGGTGGCCAGAATGATGGGCACGGCCCCGCGCAGCCCCGCCCACGACATCAGGATCTGCTCCCGCCGCGGAATGCGGAACGGCAGCAGGCTGAGGAAGACCGACACCGGCCGGGCCACCACCGTCAGCACCAGACCCACGATCACCGCGGGCCAGAAGTCGTCCACCAGCTCGTGCGGGGTCACCAGCAGTCCCAGCAGGACGAACATCCCGATCTGCGCCAGCCAGCCGAGCCCCTCGGCGAACCCCTGGTTGGCGGGGGCGTGCGGCAGTTTCGAGTTCCCGAGGACCATCGAGGCGAGGTAGACCGCGAGGAATCCGCTGCCGTGGGCCATGGCCCCGGCGGCGTACGCCACCACCGCGATGGCCATCACGGCGATCGGGTACAGACCCGACGCCGGCAGCGCCACATGCCGCAGCCCGAAGGCCCCGACGAACCCCGCGGCCAGCCCGATCGCCGCGCCGATCGCCAGCTCCAGCGCGATCTCGCCGACCAGGAGGTACCACTGGTCCACCGGACCGGCGGCCGAGAAGGCCACCACCAGGATCACCACAGGGGCGTCGTTGAAGCCCGACTCCGCCTCCAGCACACCCGTCACCCGGGACGGCAGCGGCACCTTGCGCAGGACGGAGAAGACGGCCGCGGCGTCCGTCGAGGACACCACCGCGCCGATGATCAGCGCCTGCCGCCACTCCAGGCCGACCAGATAGTGCGCCGCCGTGGCGGTGATCCCCACGCTCACGGCCACACCGGCGGTCGAGAGCGCGACGGCAGCGGGCAGCGCGGGTTTCACCTCCTGCCACTTGGTTCCCAGCCCGCCCTCGGCGAGGATCACCACGAGCGCGGCATAGCCGATCACCTGCGTCAGTTCGGCGTCGTTGAACCGGACGTCGAAGATGCCGTCCTGCCCTATGGCGACTCCGATGCCGAGATAGAGCAGGAGGCTGGGGAGTCCGCTGCGCGAGGAGATGCGTACCGCCGCCACGGCGATGAGCAGCACGAGCGAGCAGATGAGCAGGAGTTCGTTGAGCTGCTGGACAGTCAGTGGCCGATCCTTCCCCTGGCGCCTCTACGTGCCGGATCGCTGATCCGGGCGGCGACACTTCGTTACCTTACCTAATCTTTAACGTTTTCTTGACGCCGGATACGGGGATCATCCTCCTCGCGGACGCCCCGCCGCCGTCCCCGTGAACAGCGCGGCTCCGCCACGGCCGGGGGGACGGCTTTCGGATACCGCGTCAGGGGCGGCGGGGTGCTGCGCCTATGGTTGCTCCCAGCACTCCTGGATCAGCCTGCGCCTCGAAGGACAGCGATGCCCTCCAACACAACCGCCTCTTCCCCCAAGAAGAAGAAGGGGCGACGCGCCCGCCTGCTCGTGATTCTGTTGGTGCTGGCGCTGCTCGGCGGCATCGGATACGGCGGGTACTGGGGTGTCAGTACCGTGCGCGCCTCCTTCCCGCAGACCACCGGCACGATAGAGATCCCTGGCCTCCGCGGCGAGGTCGAGGTCAAGCGCGACGACTTCGGCATTCCGCAGATCTACGCCGACACCGATGAGGACCTCTTCCGCGCCCAAGGCTTCGTCCATGCCCAGGACCGCTTCTGGGAAATGGACGTACGCCGGCACATGACGTCCGGCCGGCTCTCCGAGATGTTCGGTGAGGACCAGGTCGAGACCGACGCCTTCCTGCGCACGCTGGACTGGCGCGGAGTCGCGCAGAAGGAATACGACGAGAAGCTCACGCCGGAGACGAAGAACTACCTCAAGGCGTACGCGGCCGGGGTCAACGCCTATATGGAGGGCAAGGGCGCCGAAGAGCTGTCCGTCGAGTACGCGGCGCTCGCCTTCACCAACGACTACCGGCCCGAGCCGTGGACCCCGGTCGACTCGGTCGCCTGGCTCAAGGCCATGGCGTGGGACCTGCGCGGCAATATGCAGGACGAGATCGACCGCTCGCTGCTGACGAGCAGGCTGAACGAGAAGCAGATCAAGGAGCTGTATCCGGCCTATCCGTACGACCGGAACAAGCCGATTATGGATCGGGGCGGGATCGACCCGGTCACCGGGAAGTTCGACCCCGAGGCCGAGCCGTCGGGCTCCGTGGGTACGCAGGGGACCCCGGGCACCCAGAGCGCCCAGGGGACCCCGGGCAGTCAGAGCGCCCAGAGCACCCAGGGCACCCAGGGCACGGGCGGAAACACCGGCGCCTCCACCGGCACCACCGACCCCGGCGGCACTCCCGCCGACGCCACCCAGGGCCTGACCACCCAGCTCTCCGCGCTCTCCGAGACCCTCGACACCATCCCCGCGCTGCTCGGGCCGAACGGCAACGGCATCGGCTCGAACTCCTGGGTCGTCTCCGGCGAGTACACCACCACGGGCAAGCCGCTGCTGGCCAACGACCCGCACCTGGCCCCGCAGCTTCCGTCCCTCTGGTACCAGATGGGTCTGCACTGCCGGAAGGTCTCCGCCTCCTGCCAGTACCAGACGGCCGGCTTCACCTTCTCCGGAATGCCCGGCGTGGTCATCGGCCACAACCAGGACATCGCCTGGGGCCTCACCAACCTGGGTGCCGATGTGACCGATCTCTACCTGGAGAAGCTCACCGGCAGCACCTACCAGGTGGGCGACGAGCAGAAGGAGCTGACCACCCGCAAGGAGGTCATCGAGGTCGCGGGCGGCAAGCCCAAGACGATCACGGTCCGCGCCACCGAGCACGGCCCGCTGGTCTCCGACCGCGACTCCGAACTGGAGCAGGTCGGCCAGAAGGCCCCGGTCTCCAACGCGGCGCCCGACCGCGCCACCGGATACGCCGTCGCCCTCCAGTGGACCGCGCTCCAGCCCGGCAAGTCCATGGACGCCATCTTCCAGCTGAACCGGGCGAACGACTTCGACTCCTTCCGCGCGGCGGCCAGGAACTTCGAGGTCCCCTCGCAGAACCTGATCTACGCGGACAGCGAGAACAACATCGGCTACCAGGCACCCGGCAAGATCCCCCGGCGCGCCGCGGGCGACGGCTCGGCGCCCGCGCCGGGCTGGGACCCGAAGTACCGGTGGAAGGGGTACGTCCCCTTCGACGAGATGCCGTACGAGCTGAACCCTGAGCGCGGCTACATCGTCACCGCCAACCAGGCCGTCGTCGACGCCGACACGTACCCGTACCTGCTCACCGAGGACTACGGCTACGGCGCGCGCAGCCAGCGCATCAACAACCTCATCGAGTCGAAGATCAAGGGCGGGGGGAAGATCTCCACCGAGGACATGCGGACCATGCAGATGGACAACGCGAGCGAGATCGCCAAGCTCCTCACCCCCTATCTGCTGAAGATCGACATCGACGACCCGCATGTCCGTGAGGCGCAGAAGCTGCTGGAGACCTGGGACTACACCCAGGAGCCGGACTCGGCCGCCGCCGCCTACTTCAACGCGGTCTGGCGCAATGTCCTCAAGCTCTCCTTCGGCAACAAGCTGCCCAAGGAGCTGCGGGTGGAGGGCGAGTGCCTGAGCGTCCGCCCGGCCGAGAGCACCGTCCCCGACGACCAGCTCAACGAGCGGGTGATCGAGTGCGGTGAGCGCGACGCCGACTCCGCGCAGCCGGACGGCGGAGACCGCTGGTTCGAGGTGGTCCGCAACATGGTCAAGGACGAGAAGAACCCCTGGTGGCGCTCGCCCGAGAACCGTTCGGGCAAGGCGACCGACACCCGGGACGAGCTGTTCGCCCGGGCCATGAAGGACGCCCGCTGGGAGCTGACCGCCGAACTCGGCAAGGACATCGACAGCTGGAGCTGGGGCAGGCTGCACCAGCTCACGCTGAAGAACCAGACGCTCGGCACGGAGGGCCCCGGCCTCCTCCAGCACCTGCTCAACCGCGGCCCGTGGAACCTGGGCGGCGGCGAGGCCACCGTCAACGCCACCGGCTGGAACGCGGCGGCCGGCTACGACGTCGTCTGGGTGCCCTCGATGCGGATGGTCGTCAATGTCGGCGACTGGGACAAGTCGGACTGGATCAACCTCTCCGGCGCCTCCGGCCACGCCTACAGCGCGCACTACACCGACCAGACGGACAAGTGGGCCGGCGGTGAGCTGCTGGACTGGTCCTTCAGCGAGAAGGCGGTGGAGACGAACACCGTCGACACCCTCACGCTGAAGCCGTAAACCTCCGCACCCCCTCGGGGGTGACCACAGCCTGTACGGGGTGGTCGTGCGGCTCCTCCGGGACCCGCGCGACCACCTCGTTCGCGTACAGCAGCACCACCAGCGCCGGGTGCGCGCCCGCCGCCGCGAGCCGGGCGAGCACCCGGTCGTAGGAACCGCCGCCCCGGCCGAGCCGCATGCCCCGGCCGTCCACGGCCAGCCCGGGCAGCAGAACGGTGCCGGCGGTCAGCACCCCCTCGGGGCCGAGGCGCGGACCGTCCGGCTCCAGCAGCCCGCGCCCGGCGGCCACCAGCCGGTCCGCGCCCCGGTACTCGCCCCAGTCCAGGTCGTCGTCGTCCATCAGCACCGGCAGCAGGACGCGCACGCCCCGCTCGCGCAGCGCGTCGAGCAGCTCACGGGTGCCCGGCTCGCGCCCCACGGAGACATACGCGGCGACGGTGGCCGCGCCGGACAGCTCCGGAAGGAGCAGCGCGCGGCGCGCCAGGGCCGCCCCGGACGCGCGGACCTCCTCGGGCGGGAGCAGTCGGCGGGCGTCCAGCAATTCGCGGCGAATTGCCCTTTTCTCGGTCATGTCCTGGCTCACTGTCGGGTCGAGGGCCTGCGGTCTGTGGATATCCGGGTCACCGGGGTTCGCCGGAGGGTTTTCCACAGGCTCGTTCCGGGTGCCGGTCCACCGGATATTGTGCTGAACATGAATCAGTCGAACACCAGGATCAGCAAGGCGGTCATCCCCGCCGCCGGCCTCGGCACGCGCTTCCTGCCTGCCACCAAAGCCACTCCCAAGGAGATGCTGCCGGTCGTCGACAAGCCCGCGATTCAGTACGTGGTGGAGGAGGCCGTGGCGGCCGGCCTCTCCGATGTGCTCATGGTCACCGGCCGCAACAAGCGCCCTCTCGAGGACCACTTCGACCGCAACTACGAACTGGAGGAGGCGCTGACCCGCAAGGGCGACGAGGAGCGCCTCAAGAAGGTCCAGGAGTCCAGCGACCTCGCCACCATGCACTATGTGCGCCAGGGCGACCCGCGCGGCCTCGGCCACGCCGTGCTGTGCGCCGCTCCGCACGTCGGGGACCAGCCCTTCGCCGTCCTCCTCGGCGACGACCTGATCGACCCGCGCGATCCGCTGCTCGCGCGGATGGTCGAGATCCAGGAGCGGGAGGGCGGCAGCGTCATCGCCCTGATGGAGGTCGACCCCGCGCAGATCCATCTCTACGGCTGCGCCGCCGTCGCGCCCACCGGCGAGTCCGATGTGGTGCGCGTGACCCGGCTGGTGGAGAAGCCCGACGCGGCGGACGCGCCGAGCAACCTCGCCATCATCGGCCGCTATGTCCTGGACCCGGCCGTCTTCGCGATACTGCGGGAGACCGAGCCCGGCCGGGGCAATGAGATCCAGCTCACCGACGCCCTGGAGAAGCTCGCCGGGGACGAGTCGATCGGCGGCCCGGTCCACGGCGTCGTCTTCACCGGCCGCCGTTACGACACCGGCGACCGCGGCGACTATCTGCGGGCCATTGTCCGGCTCGCGTGCGAACGTGAGGATCTCGGCCCCGAGTTCCGGAGCTGGCTCCACACCTATGTGACCCGGGAGATGTGACGCGGTGAGCAGCACGAGCTGGTCGGTGGACGACCACCTGGAGGACATCCTCGCGGCGATCCGCCCGCTCGACCCGATCGAGCTCCAGCTCATGGACGCCCAGGGCTGTGTCCTGGTGGAGGACGTCACCGTCCCGGTCGCCCTCCCGCCGTTCGACAACAGCTCCATGGACGGATACGCGGTCCGCGCCGCCGATGTCCAGGGGGCGAGCGAGGAGTTTCCCGCCGTCCTCACCGTGATCGGCGATGTGGCGGCCGGCGGCGGCGGGTCACTCACCGTCGGCCCCGGCACGGCCGCCCGGATCATGACCGGCGCCCCGCTGCCGCCCGGCGCGGAGGCCGTCGTCCCGGTCGAGTGGACCGACGGCGGCACGGGTGGCGGAGCGGCCACCGCGATGCGCCCCGCGGGCCGGGACCCCGAGGGCGCGCGCGGGGAGGTCCGGGTCCACCGGCCCGCCGCCGAGGGCGCGCACATCCGCTCGCGCGGCAGCGATGTGAAGGCCGGTGATCTGGCGCTGGCCCGGGGGACGGTGCTCGGCCCGCCGCAGATCGGGCTGCTCGCCGCGATCGGCCGCGGCAGTGTCCGGGTCAGGCCCCGGCCCCGGGTGGTGGTCCTCTCCACCGGCAGCGAACTGGTCCAGCCCGGCGAGGGCCTCACCGAGGGCCAGATCTACGACTCCAACAGCTATGCCCTCGCCGCCGCCGCCCGGGACGCCGGCGCCCTCGCCTACCGTGTCGGCGCCGTCACCGACGACGCCGACACCCTGCGCGCCACCATCGAGGACCAGCTGATCCGCGCCGATCTGCTGGTCACCACGGGCGGGGTGAGCGTCGGCGCCTATGACGTCGTCAAGGAGGCGCTCTCGCCCGTCGGCGACGAGGAGAACCCCGGCAGCGGGATCGACTTCCGCACCGTGGCCATGCAGCCCGGCAAACCCCAGGGCTTCGGCACCATCGGCCCCGACCACACCCCGCTGCTCGCCCTCCCGGGCAACCCGGTCTCGTCGTATGTCTCCTTCGAGCTGTTCGTACGGCCCGCGATCCGCACCCTCATGGGTCTGGAGGACATCCACCGCCCCTCCGTCCGGGCGGTTCTGAAGGCGGATCAGCCGCTCGCCTCCCTCCTCGGACGGCGGCAGTTCCTGCGCGGTACGTACGACCCCGGCTCGGGCACCGTCACCCCCGTGGGCGGTGCGGGCTCCCACCTGGTCGCCGCCCTCGCCCACGCGGACTGCCTGATCGTGGTGGCGGAGCCGGACACCTCGGTCGAGCCGGGCGCGGAGGTCGAAGTGGTCCTCATCGGATGACCCGGTCGCCGGGGAGGTACCGTGTCTGCCCACACGGGCCCCTACGGCCCCGAGGGCCTGGACCGGGAGCGGCGAGAGCGACATGAACAGCGACGGCAGGCTGACGCATATCGACGATGCGGGGGCCGCCCGCATGGTCGATGTCTCGGCGAAGGACATCACCGCGCGCACGGCCCGCGCCACCGGCCGGGTGCTGGTCTCCCCCCGGGTGGTGGAGCTGCTGCGGGGCGAGGGAGTCCCCAAGGGGGACGCGCTCGCCACCGCCAGGATCGCCGGCATCATGGGCGCCAAACGGACACCCGAACTGATCCCGCTCTGCCATCCGCTGGCGGTCTCCGGGGTCACGGTCGATCTCTCCGTCGCCGACGACGCGGTGGAGATCGCGGCGACGGTGCGGACCACCGACCGCACGGGAGTGGAGATGGAGGCGCTCACCGCGGTGTCGGTGGCGGCGCTCACGGTCGTCGACATGGTGAAGGCGGTCGACAGGGCAGCGGTGATCACCGAGGTCCGGGTCGAGGAGAAGACCGGCGGCACGTCGGGCGCCTGGAGCCGCTCATGACCACCCCGTCCCCCGGCGCCACCTCCGGGCCCGGCTCCGATCCGGCCTCCGGCGCCACCCCCGCGCCCGGTATCCCCCCGGAGCCCGGCGCCGTGCCCGCCGCCGGCCGACGCGCGCTGGTGATCACCGCCTCCAACCGGGCGGCGGCCGGGGTCTACGAGGACCGGGGCGGACCGATCCTGGCCCGGGGGCTGGCCGCGCTCGGCTTCGCCGTCGAGGGGCCCTGGGTCGTTCCCGACGGCGCACCCGTCGAACAGGCCCTGCGCGCCGGGGTGGACGCCGGGCACGACGTGATCCTCACCACCGGCGGCACCGGTCTCTCGCCCACCGACCGCACCCCGGAGGCGACGGCGGCCGTCCTCGACCGGGAGATCCCCGGCATCCCCGAGGCGATCCGCGCGCACGGCCTGGCCAAGGTGCCGGCGGCGGCGCTCTCCCGGGGGCTGGCCGGAATCGCCGGCCGCACCCTGATCGTCAACCTCCCCGGCTCGACGGGCGGGGTCCGGGACGGTCTCGCCGTCCTGGAGCCGCTGCTGTCGCACGCGGTGGACCAGATCCACGGCGGCGACCACCCGGCGCCGGCGCCCCCGGTTCCGGGCACGCCGGGCCCGGGCACTCCCGGGAGCCCGAGCTGAACGCGCCCTGGCCGGTGGTGCTGAGGGACGGGGACATCGTCCTGCGCCCGATAAAGCCGCGCGACCAGCGGGCCTGGCGCGAGGTGAACCAGCGCAACCGCGACTGGCTCCGCCCCTGGGAGGCGACGATCCCGCCGCCCGCGCCCGGCACCCCCCTCGCCCAGCGCCCCACCTACCGCCAGATGGTCCGCCATCTGCGGGCCGAGGCCAACGCGGGCCGGATGCTGCCCTTCGTCATCGAGTACCGGGGCCGGCTGGTGGGTCAGTTGACCGTGGCGGGCATCACCTGGGGCTCGATGTGCTCGGGCCATGTGGGCTACTGGGTGGATCGCGAGGTCGCGGGCCGGGGTGTGATGCCCACGGCCGTCGCCCTCGCGGTGGACCACTGCTTCGAGTCGGTCGGGCTCCACCGCATGGAGGTCTGCATCCGCCCGGAGAACGGCCCGAGCCGCCGGGTGGTGGAGAAGCTCGGCTTCCGCGAGGAGGGCATGCGCCCCCGCTATCTGCACATCGACGGAGCGTGGCGGGACCATCTGGTCTTCGCCCTCACCGCCGAGGAAGTCCCCGAGGGGCTGCTCCGCCGCTGGCAGCGGGCGGGGCGGGTCCAGGGAACCTCACCCCGCCGCCGGAAAATCGAATAGATATTCGAAGGTGATCGATATGGACCGTCGTTTGATCGGAACAGCCATAAAAAAAGTCAGTGATATTAGCGGGATCACGCGACACACCGGGCCAATTGGCGTATCCCGTTGTGGGAATCCCTCTACGGTGTGACCGTGAGCAGCAGCGGCCTCATCTACGCAGTCATCGTCGGGGCCTGGGCCGCCTACCTGGTGCCGATGTGGCTCCGCAGGCAGGACGAGTTGAACGAGGCTCGTCCGACGGAACGCTTCTCCACCGCCATCCGGCTGCTGTCCGGACGCGGGGCGATGGAGCGCCGGTACGCCAAGGAGCTGCGGGAACGCACCGCGGAGCAGCCCGGTCCCGACGTGGACCCGGACGCCGTCACGGACCGCCTGAGTACCGTGGACGTCCGGGCCTTCGCCGCGCCCCGGACCGATGTCCGGCTCGACGGCCAGGCGGCGGCGCCGGAGCGGGCGGCGCAGCCGAGACCCGCCCAGCAGCAGCCGGACCGGCCGTCCCGGGCGCGCCGTCAGCGTCCGCGCCCCAGCAGCGCGGCCACCGAGCGCGCCCGCCGGGGCAAGGTCCTGGCCCGCCGCCGGCGCACCACCACGCTGCTCTTCCTGGCGTTCACCCTCGGCTCGATCGTGGCCGCGGTCGGCGGCCTCGGCTTCCTCTGGGCACCGGCGCTCCCCGCCGTGCTCCTCAGCGCCTACATCGTGCATCTGCGCGCCCAGGAACGGCGCCGGTTCGTGGTGGTCATGGACCGCCGCCGCGCGGAGGTCGCGGCCCAGCGGCTGCGCGAGAACCGCCCCCGGCGCCACCAGCCCCCGTCGGCCGGCCCCGCCGAGGCGGACGGGGAGCCCGAGCCCGGCCCCGAGCCGGAGCCGGTGCGGCTCTCCCCGCAGGCGGCCGACCGCCGCGCGCTGGTCGAGCAGACCGACCACGCCGAGTGGGTGGACCAGCAGCGCGACCGGGGTCCCGTCTCGGGCGCGAGCTGGGAGCCGGTCCCGGTGCCGCTGCCGACCTATGTCACCGCGCCCGTCGCCCCCCGCGCGACCAGCGGTGTGGACCTGAGCGACCCCGAGACCTGGAGCTCCGCCCGCTCCTCGACGGCCTCCGCCGGGGACCAGCCCGCCCCGCCCGCTCACGCGGCCCCGCCCGCCGAGCCCGACCGCTCCCGCCGCACCCCGCCCCCGAAGCGCACCACCCGCGACCGGGGCCGCACCCCGCTCTTCGACCAGTACGCGGAGGGCGACGACCGCCGCCCCCGCGCCGCCAACGAATGACACCGGCGGCGCTCCCCGCCCCTCCGCCGTGGTCCCTGTGACCAGCGAAGGAACGGATTTCCGAGCACCCCGGTGGGGATGCTAGAGTTTCACTCGTTGCAAGGGCCTGTGGCGCAGTCTGGTAGCGCACCTCGTTCGCATCGAGGGGGTCTGGGGTTCAAATCCCCACAGGTCCACCGCAAGGCCGTTCTTGAGTCAGCTCAGGAGCGGTAACGAAATCCCGTCCGATCATTGAGATCGGGCGGGATTTTGTCGTTTCCGGTGCTCGTTCGATGGCTGTTCGGGGTGGTGGTCGGCGGCATGCTGGGCGTGGGGGCGGTTCGGTTTGCAGGTGCGGTCCCATACGGAGCTCAGGCAGCGGCTGTGCTGCCGGAACTTGGCGGTCTTCAGATCGCCGCCGGTATCGGCCGGGACGCTGATCGACGAAGCGCCACAAACGGGAGGCAGCTCCTCCTTCGCCTTCGGGGCCAGCCACTCGTTCTCGGGCAACTGGACCGTGGGCCGGGCGGCGGGGTGGCTGGCGCGAGAGCGCGTGTCGGCCGGCTTGATCACAGCCTGAGGCGGGCCGGAGGTGCGCGGGCCCTGGGGGCGGAGGCGGTCCCGTCATGGGCAGTTCACCGACGGGGAGGGCCCGGCCGCCGGGCACTGCGGGCGAATCGTGCCGCGAGTGTCGGCGTTCTGTTTGAGCTTGAGGAAGTACGGCTCGCGCTTGGTGATGGCTTCGGCGAGTTCTTCACCGCGCAGGCGTACGGTTTTGTCGTCCGCGCGGTGGGTCGCGCTGGCCAGGGCTGCGGGGATGTGCGGGCAGGCGAGGGATCCATCGACGAGTACGGCTCCCTGCCGGCTTCCCTGGACTCCGCGGTCCTCGGCCTTGTAGTCCAGGGCGAGGCGGTAGCCGAGCCGGCGGGCGGGGATCTGGAAGTTGTGCGGTGCGCATCCGGTGCAGGCGCGGTCGGCCGCGCAGGTGCCGGTTGGCAGCCCGAGTTCGGCGAGGTGCCGCAGCAGGGTGATCGCGTTGGGCCCGGTGCGGACGGTGGGGGTTTCCAGTACGAGTCCGAGACACAGTCGCGGGTACTCCACCAGCCCTTGGGCTTTCCCCGCCGGCCTGGGCGGTCGGGTGTGGGCGGCGACCAGGAGGGTGGCGGCCAGGAGGGTGGCGCTGTATCCGAAGACGCCTTTGTCGGATCCGCCGCTGAAGTGCCAGCCCGCGGTGATCTCCACCGAGGCGGTTCCGGTGTACTCGCTGTCCGGTTCGGCCATGACCGGGACCGCCGTCGCGTCGACGCCGACGTCACCGCGCCAGGCCCGCAGGTAGCCGCGCTCCCTCGCCAGTCGCACGGTTACCAGGACGAGGTCGTTTGCCAGACGTTGGAGCCGGTCCGCAGCCGCGCGTCCGCCCTCGGTCTTCCGGACTGCGGTGTGAGCGTCGGCGTCCGCCTGAGGCAGGCGGCTGCGCCGGTCGCAGCGTGCCGGGTCCAGGGCGGTGGTGATCCGGTCCAGCCCTCGGTAGAGGCGGCGGCCGGTCGCGATGCCTTCCCGGGCCGTTGCCGGCGGCTGCTCGGGGATGCCCAGCCAGGCGCGGGCTGTGGGGGCGCGGCCGGGACGGGGAGCCGACGGACTGCCCGGCACCGGCCCCTGGGGCACTCGGCCGGTGCGCGGGCCGAAGGGCCCGGTCGCTCAGGTTCCGCCGGGTTTGCCCGTCGAGACCAGCAGGAGGACGGACGAGCCCGGTGCCACCGGTTCTGCGCCGCCCCGGGGCTGACTGCTGATCACCTGCCCGGCGGGAGCGTTCCAGTCCGTGTGCCGCATGATCGTGCAGCTCAGTCCGAGTCCGCGCAGCAGGCTTCCGGCCTGTTCGACCGGCATGCCGGCCAGGTCCGGCAGCGCGATGCCCGCTCCCGCGGTCTGCTCCTGCTCCTGTGCCGGAGTCGCATCGGCGCTTCCGCTCTTGGGGGTGCCGGTGGCGAGCGGGGCGCACGCCCCGTTCGCCGGTGGGGACAGGGACGGGGAGGCGCCGGGCGCGGGCGGCACGGGCTTCAGCGCGAAGAACCCCACCGTGGCGCACGCCAGCACGCAGCACGCCGCAGCGGTGCCGAGGAGCGCCCGGCGGGGGCGGCTGCGGCTGACGGCTCGCTCGATCGCGGCCGCGTCGACGACCGGCGCCGTCGGCCCGTCGGCGAAGGAGGCCACCGCGGCACGCAGCTCGGCTTCGAGGCCCGGCTCGAACGGGGCCGGTCCGGACGACGTGTTCCTCACTTCGTACCTCCGAAAGCGGCCGACGGCGTGTGCGGCGCCTGGGCGCCCGATACGGAATCGCGCAGCTTGGCCAGGCCGCGGGCGAGCTGGGACCTCACCGCACTCGAAGAGATGTCCAGGACGTCGGCGACCTGCCGGGCGTCCAGATCGTGCAGGTAGTACAGGACCACCACGCTGCGCATGCCCATCGGCAGCCCGAGCAGTGCCTCGATCAGTTCCGCGCGCAGATCCACCTGCCCGAACCGGTCCCGGGGGTCGGCCGTCTCGGGCACCCCCGACAGCCCGGGGCGCTCGCCCCGGCGCGACAGCCGCCGCCAGCGGTCGTTGGCCAGGTTGACCAGCACTTTGCGCACGTACGCCTCCGGCGAGTCCGCCACCGCGACCTTCCGCCACTGTCGGCACGCCCGCTCCAGCGTCTCCTGCACCAGATCCTCGGCCACGTGCACGTCACCGGTCAGCGCATACGCGGTGCGGAACAACGCTCCCGACCGCTGTGCGACGAACTCCGTGAATCCGATGCCCGGACCGCTCCTGCGAAACCTCACCCGCCGACCTCCTCTCCTCGTCCCGTCCCGATCACTGCCCCCATGACGGCGGAACGGGGACGGGTGCTGCACCGAGCCGCCGGCCGTGACGTGAATCACAGCCGGGACGGAAGGGTGTCCCAGGACCTCGCGCCGCTGCCGCCCGGGGTGCGGGCGGGGCCCGGCGAAGCGGGGGGCCGCCGGGCGGGCGGCCCGCAGTCGGCCGAGAAGAACGGGGGCGCCTCGTGCCAGATGCTGCGTTCGCCGACGTCGGCGACGGGAAGGGCCAAGCCCTCGGTGGTAGGCATGGAACGCGGGCTCACGCCTTCAAGATCGTCTCACTGCCCCTTGTGGGCTCACCTTGGCTGGACCCCCAGACGGGATCCGATCCCGACGAGCAGCCGCTGGACGCCCTCCTCGTCACCGTCGAACACTTCGCGTTCTGCCCGGACAACATCTGGCAAAGCTCCCGACCCCACACCCTCGCCTCATGCGCCGAACAACTCGTCGACAACCACGCCTGGAAGTTCTGGTGGGACTGAGGCCACGCCAACCGGGAGACGATCAGCTCAAGTCTGCGTCGGCCCAGGAGTCCCGCTCAACTCACCGAGTTGAGCGGGATTTCCTGTTTTCGCGTTCCCGGGTCCACGAGGCTGTCGAGGGGTGACCCGCCGCGCCGGCGGGTCACCCCGTGTCTCACGCCAGCGGCTTGAAGAAGCAGCGGCTGCTGTCGTACTCCCGGTAGTGGCCGAACTTCCGGGGCGCGGGCACATAGCCCGTCGAGGTGTAGAGGGCTATCGCCTCCGGCTGCTGGTCGCCCGTCTCCAGGACCATGCGGGTGCGGCCGGCGGTGCGGGCGTTCTGTTCCAGGGTGGTGAGGAGACGGCGGGCGAGGCCGAGGCCGCGGGCCTCGGGGATCACGTACATGCGCTTGAGCTCGGCGTCGCCGTTCTCATAGCCCTCGCCGTCCTCCTCCATCGCCCGCCAGCCGCCGGTCGCCACCGGGCGGTCGTCGGCGTCGTAGGCGATGAGATAAAGGCCACTCGGCGGGGCGAACATCGCCGGGACGAGAGGGGTCTCGTCGCCCTCTCCGTCGCCGTACCGCTCGATGTATTCGAGCTGTACCTGGTCGCTGAGCTTGACCGCGTCGGGGTGGTCGAACGGGGTGGGTCGTACATCCATATGGGCGATCGTACGACGGTGCGAGATGTGGGTGTTCGTGGTGGTCCTGGGTATCGTTCCGGGATGCTCACCGTGACTTCCGTGAATGTGAATGGTCTCCGCGCCGCCGCGAAGAAGGGCTTTGTGGAGTGGCTGGCCGGGACCGACGCCGATGTGATCTGCCTCCAGGAGGTGCGGGCCGAGCCCGGGCAGCTCCCGGAGGCGGTGCGGCGGCCCGATGGGTGGTTCACGGCGCACGCCCCGGCGCAGGCGAAGGGGCGCGCGGGCGTCTCGCTCTACACACGGCGCGAGCCGGACGAGGTGCGCACCGGATTCGGGTCGGCCGAGTTCGACGGGAGCGGGCGGTACATCGAGGCCGATCTGCCGGGGATCACCGTCGCGAGCCTCTATCTGCCCTCCGGCGAGGTGGGGACCGAGCGGCAGGACGAGAAGTACCGGTTCATGGACGCCTTCCTGCCGTATCTGCGCGAGCTGCGCGCCCGGTCCGCCGAGACCGGGCGTGAGGTCGTGGTCTGCGGCGACTGGAACATCGCCCACCGGGAGGCGGACCTCAAGAACTGGCGCGCCAACCGCGGGAACGCCGGTTTCCTGCCCGAGGAGCGCGCCTGGCTCTCGCGCGTCCTGGACGAGGCGGAGTACGTGGACGTGGTGCGCGCGCTCCACCCCGAGCAGGAGGGCCCCTACAGCTGGTGGTCCTACCGGGGGCGCGCCTTCGACAACGACTCGGGCTGGCGCATCGACTACCAGATGGTGACGCGCGGGCTGGCCGAGCGGGCCGTCAAGGCGTTCGTGGAGCGGGCCGCCGCCCACGAGGAGCGGTGGAGCGACCACGCGCCCGTGACGGTGGTGTTCGAGTAGCCCCGGCGGCCGGGGTCATCCGGCGGCGTCCGGCGCCTGTCGCAGGCGCCGGTCCAGCGCCATCGACAGCTCCGCGTCGATCACGCTCCTCGCCAGCGGGCGCAGCCGGGCCTCCCCCGTCTCCGGGGCGTGCTTCCGCACCAGGTCCGTGAACAGCTCGGCGAGCGCGTCCGCGTGGGCGCGCACCTCGCGGCCGGCGTCCAGCACCGCCGAGAGGGGCACCCCCTCCCGTACCAGCGCCGAGGAGACATCGAGCAGCCGGCGGCTGATGTGCACGATCCGGTCGCCGTCCGTCGCGAGATATCCCAGCTCCAGCGCGGTCGCCAGATTCTCCGGGGTGGTCTCGCCCGCGAAGCGGTCGGCCAGCTCCTCGGGGGTGAGCGTCACCGGCGGCTCCTCGCCGGGCTCGCCGAGGCCGAGCACCTCGCCCACGTCCCGGCCGCTCTCGAACGCGGTCGCCAGATCGGCGATGCCGTTGAGGGTGTGCCCGCGCTCCAGGAGCGCGGCGATGGTCCGCAGCCGGGCGAGGTGGTGGCCGTCGTACCAGGCGATCCTGCCCTCCCGGCGGGGCGGCGGCAGCAGCCCCCGCTCGCGGTAGAAGCGCAGGGTGCGCACCGTGATACCGGCCTCGCGGGCCAGTTCCTCCCTGCGGTACTCGCGTCCGTCCGCCACGTCTGCCACGGGAGGAAGCCTAGTTGTACGGCCGGTAACTTGGCGCGTCCTAGCCCTACCGCTCGGTATGCCGCTGCCCTACGCTCCCCATTGTGCCAGTGATTGCTGGCAAGGTCAGGGCGTTCACTGGGAGGCGGCATGAGCCGGAATCAGGAGCACCAACAGCACGTGCGGGTCGCGGTCATCGGCTCGGGATTCGGCGGGATCGGCGCGGCCGTGCGGCTGCGCCGCGAGGGGATCACCGATTTCGTGGTCCTGGAGCGCGCCGACTCGGTCGGCGGCACCTGGCGCGACAACAGCTATCCGGGCTGCGCCTGCGATGTCCCCTCCCACCTCTACTCCTTCTCCTTCGCCCCCAATCCCGACTGGCCCCGCACCTTCTCGGGCCAGGGCCACATACGCGCCTATCTGGAACATGTCACCGATGTCCACCGGCTCCGCCCCCATCTGCGCCTCGGCCACGAGGTGGAGATGATGACCTGGGACGGCGAGGAACTGCGCTGGGTCATCGAGACCAGCCGGGGCGGCTTCACCGCCGATGTGGTGGTCTCCGCGACCGGGCCGCTCTCCGACCCCAGGGTCCCCGAGGTCCCCGGGCTCGACACCTTCCCCGGCAAGGTCTTCCACTCCGCCCGCTGGGACCACGGCTACGAGCTGCGCGGCAAGCGCGTCGCCATGATCGGGACCGGGGCGTCGGCGGTCCAGATCGTGCCCGCGATCCAGCCCGAGGTGGGGCGGCTGACCCTCTTCCAGCGGACGCCGCCCTGGGTGCTGCCCAAGCTGGACCGGCCGATCACCGGCGCGGAGCGCTGGCTGCACCGGCAGCTGCCGTTCACCCAGTCCCTGCGCCGGGGCGCGCTCTGGGGCATCCGGGAGCTCCAGGTCTCCGCCTTCACCAAGCAGCCGGGCCGACTCGGTCCGGTGGAGGCGCTGGCCAGGGCGAACCTCGCCAAGTGGGTCAAGGACCCGGTGCTGCGGGCCGCGCTCACCCCCTCGTACCGCATCGGCTGCAAGCGGATACTGCTCTCCAGCGACTACTACCCGGCCATCGTCCGGCCCAATGTGGACGTGGTGACCTCCGGGCTCGCCCAGGTGCGCGGCTCGACCCTGATCGCCTCGGACGGGACCACCGCCGAGGCCGACGCCATCGTCTTCGGCACCGGGTTCCGGGTCACCGACATGCCCATCGCGGACCGGGTCGTCGGCGTCGGCGGGACCACTCTCGCCGAGGCGTGGAAGGACGGGATGCGGTCGCTGCGCGGGGCGACCGCCGAGGGCTTCCCCAACTGGATGACGATCATCGGTCCCAATACCGGGCTCGGGAACTCCTCCATGATCCTGATGATCGAGTCCCAGCTGAACTACATGGCCGACTATCTGCGGCAGCTCAGCGTCCTCGGCCGCCGCACCGCGCTCGCGGCCCGCCCCGGCGCCGTGGGAGCGTGGAACCGGCGCGTACAGGCGCGGATGACCCGGACGGTGTGGAACACCGGCGGCTGCGACAGCTGGTATCTGGACGCCAGTGGGCGCAACACCACCGTCTGGCCCGGAACCACCGGGGAGTTCCGGCGGCTGACCCGGGAGGTGGACCTCGCGGAGTACGACATCCTCCGCGCGGCGCCACGGACACGGGCGGAGGCGGCACCGGTCGAGGAGCGGATCGCATGAGCAGGGTGAGTCTGGACGGACAGGTCGCCGTGGTCACCGGGGCCGCCCGGGGAGTGGGCGCGCTGCTCGCCCGCAAGCTCTCCGCGCGCGGCGCCCGGGTGGCGCTGGTCGGTCTCGAACCCGACGAGCTGAGGGAGGTCTCGGGCCGGCTGCACACCGAGAGCCACTGGTGGTACGCCGATGTGACCGACCACGAGGCGATGGAGCGGGTCGCGGCGGAGGTCAAGGAGCGCTTCGGCAAGGCGGACATCGCGGTGGCGAACGCGGGGGTGGCGGCGGGGGGTCCGTTCGCCGGCTCCGATCCGGCGGCCTGGCGGCGGGTGATCGAGGTCAATCTGATCGGCAGCGCGGTCACCGGGCGGGTGTTTCTGCCGCTGCTGACCGAGAGCCGGGGGTACTTCCTCCAGATCGCCTCCCTGGCGGCGCTCGCGCCCGCGCCGATGATGACCGCGTACTGCGCCTCCAAGTCGGGGGCCGAGGCCTTCGCGCACAGCCTGCGCACGGAGGTGCGGCACCGGGGGGTCGGTGTCGGGGTCGCGTATCTGTCCTGGACGGACACGGACATGGTGCGCGGCGCCGACGAGGACGAGGTGATGCGGGAGCTGCGGCGCCGGCTGCCCTGGCCGGCGAACCGGACGTATCCGCTGGGGCCGGCGGTGGACCGGATCGTGGCGGGGATCGAGCGGCGCTCGGCGCATGTGTACGCGCAGGGGTGGGTGAGAGGGGTGCGGTGGGTGCGAGGGGGGCTGCCCGGGGTGATCGGGGTGGTGGGGGAGCGGGAGATGAGGAGAGTGGGGGTGAGGGCGGGGGAAGTGGGGAGGGGGTTGGTGGGGCTGGGGGGTGCCGCGGATACGGCTGCGCGCCGGCCCCGCTGATCGGGGGTGCCCCCAGCGGGGCTGTGGTGGTGCGGCTCAATCGCCGGCGGATGTCGGAGGCGGGGGGCAGCGAGGGGGGAGAGGGGGGCGGCGGCGGGTGGGGGTGTGGGCGTACGTGGGGGGGACCGCCGCCGGGGATTCCGCCAGGAGGTTCAGCGCCAGGCGGACCGCGTCGTCCAGCCCCGCGTGCCGCCCCTCCGCCCAGTCCAGCGGAGTCCGCAGCGCGGTCAGATCCGGCTCGACCCCGTAGTTCTCCACCGACCAGCCGTAGGCGTCGAACCACGCCGCGTTCATCGGCACCGTGATCACCGTCCCGTCCCCCAGCCGGTGCCGCCCCGTCATCCCCACCACCCCACCCCATGTCCTGCTCCCCACCACCGGCCCCAGCCCCAGCAGCTTGAACGCCGCCGTGATCATGTCCCCGTCCGACGAGGTCGCCTCGTCCGCCAGCGCCACCACCGGCCCGCGCGGCGCGTTCGAGGCGTACGACACCGGCTGGGCGTCCCGGGTCAGATCCCACCCCAGGATTCTGCGGGTCAGCTTCTCCACCACCAGCTCGCTGATGTGACCGCCCGCGTTCCCCCGGACGTCCACGATCAGCGCCGGGCGGTCGACCTCCAGCCGCAGATCGCGGTTGAACTGCGCCCAGCCCGACCCGCCCATGTCCGGGATATGGAGGTATCCGCACTTCCCGCCGCTCAGCTCCCGCACCACCGCCCGCCGTTTGGCCACCCAGTCCTGGTAGCGCAGGGGCCGTTCGTCCACCAGCGGCACCACCGCCACCCGCCGGGACCCGGGGCCGCCCCCGGCGGGCCGGAAGGTCAGCTCGACCGTCGTCCCGCCGGCCGCCGAGAGCATGGGGAAGGGGCCGGCCACCGGGTCCACCGGGCGGCCGTCCACATGAGTGATCACCGCGCCCTCGCGGATGCCCGTGCCCGCGAGCGGGGAGCGGGCCTTGGAGTCGGAGGAGTCGCCCGGCAGAATCCGCTGGACCAGCCACTCCCCGTCCCGGCACACCAGATTCGCGCCCAGCAGCCCCATCGGCCGCTGGTAGTGCGGCGGCCCCTCGTTGCGGCGCGCCGGGACCACATAGGCGTGCGAGGTCCCCAGTTCGCCGAGGACCTCCCGGAGCAGATCCGCGAACTCGTCCGGCGACGCGACCCGCTCCACCAGCGGCCGGTACTGGCCGAGCACCGCCTCCCAGTCGATCCCGCTGAGCCCCGGGTCCCAGAAGTACGCCCGGACCAGCCGCCCCGCCTCGTCGAACGCCTGCCGCCACTCGGACGCGGGGTCGACCTCGTGCAGGATGCGCCGCAGATCCAGCAGGACCGTGGAGTCGGCGTCGGCCGGCTCGGTCGCGGGGACCGCGCTCAGCTCGTCCTCGTCGACGACCACCAGCCGCGTACCGTCACCGCTCACCGCGAACCAGTCCAGATGGGCGACGAGTTCGGTGCGGGCCGCCTTGGAGATGTCGAAGTACTCCAGGGTGGGCCGTCCCGAGGTGTCCGCCGGGTTGGCGAAGGTCTCGCCGAGCGCGCCCGAGATCGGCCAGCGCAGCCAGACCAGACCGCCGCCGCTGACGGGGTGCATCGAGGAGTACTTGGACGCCGCCACCGGGAACGGCGTCACCCGGCTCTCCAGGCCCTCGGTCTCCACCGTCACCGGTACCGGCCCCGGCCCCTCCTCGGGTGAGACCCCGCCCTCGTCCAGCGGATCGAGCCCGCCCGCCGCCGGCCTCCCGTCCGGCGAGAAGGCGAAGGGGGACGGGGTCGCGGACGACAGCGGTACGAGGTAGGGGCGGCAGCCCAGCGGGAAGGACAGGTCCCCGGTGTGCACGTCGTACACCGGGTCGAAGCCGCGCCAGGAGAGAAAGGCGAGATAGCGGCCGTCGCCGGTGAAGACCGGGTTCTCGTCCTCGAAGCGGCCGTTGGTGACCTCGACGACCGTGCGGTCCTGGATACGGGCCAGCCTGATCTGCCGCAGGGAGCGGCCGACGCCGGGGTGCGACCAGGCCAGCCAGGAGCCGTCGGGGGAGAAGGCCAGATCGCGCACCGGGCCGTTGAGCGAGCGCACCAGCTCCGTGACCCCGCCGGTGCCGTCCTCGCCCGCGTCGACCAGCAGCAGCCGCCCGTCGTGCGAGGCGACCGCCAGCAGCTCCCCCGCCGGGTCGGAGACCAGTTCCTGCACCCGCCCCAGCCGCCCGGCGGGCGCCGGCCGCCGGGGCTCCCGGTCCCCGCTGGCCCGGGGGAGGTAGCCGATCTCGACGGCGTCCTCGCCCTCCGCGTCCGTCACATACGCCACCTGCCCGCCGCCGCCGAGCATGACCGGCAGCCGTACCCGTACCCCCGGGGTGTCGGCGATGGTGCGCGCCGGGCCGTCGCGGTGGGTGAGCCAGTACAGACTGCCCCGTACGGACACGGCGCTGGCCCGGCCGGTGGTGTCCACGGAGACCGCGTCCACATGGCTGGCGGCCGGGACCTGGTAGGGCCGCCGTCCGGCGCGCGGCCCGCCGAGGCGGACCTCCAGCCGGCGCGGCACCGCGTCCGCGTCGCCGAGATCGCGGACCATCCACAGCTCGCCGGCGCACTGGTACACGACGCGCTGCCCGTCCGTGGAGGCATGGCGGGCGTAGAAGGCGTCATGGTCGGTGTGACGCCGCAGACCGGTGCCGTCCGGAAGGCACGAGTAGAGATTGCCGATGCCCTCGTGGTCGGAGAGGAAGGCGATCCGGCCGCCGACGAACATCGGACAGTCCAGATGCCCGCCGATGCCGGAGAGCAGCCGCCGCCCGTGCAGCCAGAGCCGCCCCGTCGCCCCGCCCCGGTACCGCTTCCAGGAGGCGGGCTCGTGCGGCGGCTTCCCGGTGAGCAGCAGGGTGCGCCGCTCGCCGGACGCGTCGTCGGCGACGGCGATGTCCGCCACCGGCCCCCAGGGGAGCCGGCCGCCGGGGGAGCCGTCGGTGGGGACGCTGTAGGCCCAGGAGAAGTACGGGAAGGGCTGGCCGTGCGAGGAGACGGCGAGCACATGGCCGTCGGGGGCCCAGCCGCAGACCCGGGTGTCGGTCGAGCCCCAGTGGCTGAGCCGGACGGCGGGCCCCCCGGCCACGGGGACGAGATGGATCTCGGGGTCGAGGCTGCGCCAGTTCGTGTACGCGATGTGGCGGCCGTCGGGGGAGAAGCGCGGGTGCCCCACCCGGGTCCGGTCCACGGTGATCCGCCAGGCCCGGCCGGGGCGGTGGCCCTCCGGGACCAGGGGCGCGACCCACAGGTCGTCCTCGGCGGCGAAGCACAGCAGATCGCCGTGGAGATGCGGGAAGCGGAGGTACGCCGCGCTGTCGTCGCTCACTCCTCAATGCTTTCCGCGCTCGGCGGGCCCGGCAACCGCAGAGCCCCCGCTCCGGGACCGTCCCCTCTCCTCTCCTCCCCGCCGCGTGACCGAGGCCACAAGCGAAACGTTTTCGTTTCGCTCGGCCTCTGGGGTAAATTGACGGACAGGTGTACGAAACCGTTTCGTTCGGCCGGTGAGGGGAGGTCCGTGATGACACGCAGTCGGCTGACGCCGGAGCGGGAGAGCGAGTTGTTCGGCGCCGTCCTCGATCTGCTGCGCGAAGTGGGGTACGACGCCCTGACGATGGACGCCATCGCGACCCGTACCCGGTCCAGCAAGGCCACCCTCTACCGGCAGTGGCACAGCAAGCCCGAGCTGGTGGCCATCGCCCTGCGGCACACGGCGCCGGAGTGCGAGGAGGACATCGACACCGGCACGCTGCGCGGTGATTTCCACGCGCTGGTGGACCGGGCCGACGACGCGCAGATGAAGCAGGACACCGCGCTGATGCGCGGTCTGTACCAGGCCATCCACACCCATCCCGATCTCCACCGGGCCCTGCGCGAGCAGGTGATCCAGCCCGACAGGGGCGAGCTGGGGACCGTGCTGGAGCGGGCGGTCGAGCGGGGCGAGATCCGCGAGGACAACCCCGCGATGGACTTTCTGCCCCATATGCTGCTCGGTGTGTTCTTCGCCCGCGGGGTGATCGACGATCTGCCCCCGGACCGGGAGTTCCTCACCCGGTATGTCGACTCCGTCGTGCTTCCGGCGCTGGAGGCGTGATGCCGACCTGGATGCCCGGCCGCCCGGCGGGCGGCTGTCCCTTCTGTCGCCCCTCCGGCGACGGCGCCCGGCCGCCCTCGGGCCCCGAAGGCACCGCCCCGTCCCCAGCGGATCGCGGAGCCTGACCCCTCCCGGAGCCCGCCCCCGCGCGGAGCCCGGCCCACGGACCCCCGCACACCCCGGCTCTCCCCAGGAGCCACGAGTCCCCTCCCCGCACCCGCTCACGCACCACCCGCACCACCCGCACCTGACGCGCGCCGCTCTCGTCCGTCGGGCCGACTCCCCATGCCCTTACTCGTCTCACTAACGGGAGTACGCCCTCGTGGCCACGTTCCTCTACAAAATGGGCCGGTCCGCCTTCCGGCGCCGCCGGCTCGTCGCCCTGATATGGGTGGCGCTGCTGGTGCTCGCCGGTGTCGGCGCGTCGACCGCCGCCAAAGCCAAGGACCCGGGCTTCGCCCTGCCGGGCACCGAGTCCCAGCAGGCCTTCGACGTCCTCGAAGAGCGGTTCCCGGGCGGCAGCGCCGACGGCGCCACCGCCAGGATCGTCTTCAAGGCCCCCGACGGCGCGAAGATGACCGACGCCGAGAACAAGGCCGAGGTCGGCAAGGCCGTCGCCGATCTGGAGGCCGGCTCCGACCAGGTCGCCTCGGTCGTCGACCCGTACGGCGCCAAGGCCGTCTCCAAGGACCGCGAGACCGTCTACATCTCGGTCAGCTACAAGGTCAACATGATGGAGTTGACCGACGAGACCCGCGAGGCGCTGGAGAAGACCGGCGAGCAGGCGCGGGACACGGGGCTGACCGTGGAGATCGGCGGTGACGCCGCCATGGCCCCGGAGCACCAGGCGTCCACCGAGATGATCGGTATCGCCATCGCGGCCGTGGTCCTGGCCATCACCTTCGGCTCGCTGATCGCGGCCGGGCTGCCCCTGCTCACCGCCATCATCGGCGTCGGCATCGGCATCTCCTCGATCACCGCGCTCGCCAATGTCTTCGACCTGGGCACCACCACCGGCACGCTGGCGATGATGATCGGCCTGGCGGTCGGTATCGACTACGCGCTCTTCATCGTCTCCCGCTACCGCGCGGAGCTGGCCGAGGGGCACAGCCGCGAGGAAGCGGCGGGCCGGGCGACCGGCACCGCGGGCTCCGCGGTCGTCTTCGCCGGTCTGACCGTGGTCATCGCCCTGGTCGGCCTGGCCGTGGTGAACATCCCGATCCTGAGCAAGATGGGCTACGCGGCGGCGGGCACGGTCGTGATCGCCGTCATCATCGCCCTCACCCTCATCCCGGCGCTGCTGGGCTTCGCGGGTGACAAGGTGCTGGGCCGCAAGGACCGCAAGGCACGCAAGGCCGCGAACGCGGGCGCGGGCGGGCACACGGCGCAGCAGCCGGCCAAGGCCAACATGGGCACCCGCTGGGCCCGCTTCATCCTGCGCCGTCCGGTCGCGGTGCTGCTCATCGGTGTCGTCGGCCTCGGTGTCGCGGCCGTTCCGGTCGGCTCGCTCCAGCTGGGTCTGCCGGACGAGGGCTCCTCGTCGCCCGCGTCCAGCCAGCGCAAGGCGTACGACCTGCTCTCCGAGGGCTTCGGTCCCGGCTTCAACGGCCCGCTGACCGTGGTGGCCGATGTCATGGAGAGCGGGAACCCGAAGAACGCGGTGGACGAGGTCACCGAGCGGATCTCCAAGCTGGACGGCGTGGCCGCGGTCGTGCCCTCCCCGCTGAACGAGGCGGGCGACACCAGCATCATCACCGTGATCCCCGAGGACCGTCCTTCCTCGGTGGCCACCGAGGACCTGGTCCATGACATCCGGGACTCCGGCAAGGACATCGAGTCCGACACCGGCGCCAAGGTGCTGGTCACCGGCACCACCGCGCTGAACATCGACTTCTCGCAGAAGATGAACGACGCGCTCGTGCCGTATCTGGCCTTGGTCGTCGGTCTCGCCTTCCTCCTGCTGGTGCTGGTCTTCCGCTCGATCCTGGTGCCGCTGAAGGCGGCGCTCGGGTTCCTGCTCTCCGTCCTGGCGGCGCTGGGCGCGGTCGTCGCGGTCTTCCAGTGGGGCTGGCTCGCGGACCTCTTCGGGGTGGACCAGCCCGGCCCGATCATGTCGATGATGCCGATCTTCATGGTCGGTGTGGTCTTCGGTCTCGCCATGGACTACGAGGTCTTCCTCGTCACCCGGATGCGCGAGGCGTATGTCCACGGCGAGCGTCCCGCCGAGGCGATCGTGACCGGCTTCAAGCACGGGGCCCGTGTGGTCACCGCCGCCGCGGTGATCATGGTCGGTGTCTTCGCCGGCTTCATCGGCTCCGGTGAGCAGATGGTCATGATGATCGGCTTCGGTCTGGCCATCGCGGTGATCTTCGACGCCTTCGTGGTCCGGATGGCGATCGTGCCGGCGGTCCTGGCGCTGCTGGGCCACAAGGCCTGGTGGCTGCCGGGCTGGCTGGACCGGGCGCTGCCCAATGTGGACGTGGAGGGCGAGCAGTTGCAGAAGCAGCTGGCCCACGCGCCCGAGGACCCGGACGGCGAGCGCGAGCTGGCCCGCGTCTGAGTCCGTACGGAAGGGCCGCGGAAGCGGTTCCCGGTGGCCGCACCCCCTCACGAGGGGGTGCGGCCACCGGCCGTTCGCCGACGCGACGCGAGCGGAAGGGGAAGGGGGAGCGGAAGGGGAAGGGGCTCAGGCCGTGGGGGCCTCGGCCCCGGCCGCCGCGTAGGTGTGCCGCAGAAAGCGGTTGAGCGCACTGGTGTCGAACTGCACCACCGACACCCCGTCCGCCGTGTGGAACTCCACCACCGCCTGTACCCGGCCGCACGGCCAGACCTCCACGTTCCCGCTGTGGGCGGGGGCGCGCAGACCCGTCTCCAGGACCTCGCGGGGGAAGGTCCAGTCGTGGGGGAGGACGGTCCCGCCGGACTCGCCGGGAAAGGTGAACCCGCTGGGGAAGGAGAAGCGGACGGCCCGTGGATCGTCGGCGGGTTCGTAGCTGAGGGTGACTCTCACCGGACGCTCGGGCTGGGGAGCGTCGCTGACTATCCGGCCCCATGCAAGATCTTCGACGGCCGCGGACATCGAACGCTCCTCACATTCGTCTTATTTGCCCTCTAATGTCGCATATTTTGCCCAGAGGATCGACCCCATGCGTCGAAGGGGTGCCTCTGGGTGAGGACCCCATTCCTCTGCGTCTGCCCGAGGGCCCGCGCACTATGCCGCGCCGTGCGCCCGGCCACGGGAAGAGCGCCCCCCCACCGGAACAGCACCCGTCACGGCAAGAGCACCCGTCACGGGAAGAGCACAGCGACGACCTGGAACGGCACCATGAACAGCCCCAGGGCCAGCAGGGGCACCACCAGGAACACGAACCCCAGCGTCCGCAGCACCCAGGTGCGCGCCGGCAGCACCGCCGCGGTGCGCTCGGGCTTGCGGGGGTCGTAGAGCAGCCGCACCTGCGCGGGGGAGGTGCTGATCCGCCGCGCGGCCTGGTCCACCTCGGCGGACCGGCGGCGGCCCTCGATGTCGGTGAAGTGGAAGACACCCCGTTTCCCGGGGTCCCGGTCGCTGGTCGCCACCACCGGGACGCCCCGCATCCGCAGAACCGAGCGGACCGTGAGCGTGACGGCCGTGCTCACGACGAGAACGACTCCCGCGATGAGCGGCTTGACCCCCACGAGGTACAGCACCACCGAGAGCAGCGTCCCCTCCCTGATCAGGACCACCAGGCCCGCCAGATAGGCGCCGGCCACCAGCACGGCCGCCAGGACCAACCCGCCCCCGGCCAGCCGCTCGTGGCGGGACAGCCGCCATCCGCGCCGGGGCGCCGCCCGGGCCACCGTCTCCACCAGCTCCGCCCCGTCGGTCCGGGGCGCGGACCGGTCCCTTTGCGGCAGCGCGGAGTTCACCGTGGAGAGGAACGCGGTCACCTCCCGCGCGGTGCGCCCGGCCACTTCGTAGACGGTGCCCCGCACCCCCTCGGGCGCGGTCAGCCGCACCGACACCCCCCGCCCCCGTCCCTCCCGGGCGCGGACCTCCTCGACGGCCTCCAGGGGTATGCGCCTTCGCACCCCGTCCTGGTCCAGCACCAGGGACCCCCGCTCCAGCCAGACAGCGCCGGAACGGCCGCTCACGGTCACGGAGGAGTGCGGGGATCGACGCGTCATGGCGGCACATTAATGGCCCGTCCGCCCGAGAAGGGCGCCCGGGCGCCGTGATAGCCCGCACCGCGGCGGGGGGCACAGGCCCGGCCGGGGCGCGCACGGGACAGCACCGCGCCGCGCACGCGACAGCACCGTGGCGCGCACGGGCCCGGCCGCGCCGCGCCGGCCCGTACGGCCCCCGCGCCGCCCCGGAAGCAACCGCCGGCGGGAGCCGTTGCACCATGGGGGAGACCGAGGGAGCGGGAGAGTGGACACAGTGGACGTCCGGGGCACGGTGGCGGAAGGCTTCGAGGCGGTACGGGACGCCTTCGTACGCAACTTCGAGGAGCGCGGCGAACGCGGGGCGGCCGTCGCCGTCTACCGGGACGGCGCCAAGGTGGCCGATCTCTGGGCCGGGACACGGGATGTGGACGGGGCGGAACCCTGGGCCGTGGACACCGCGCAGGTCGTGCGCTCGGTCACCAAGGGGGTCGCCGCCGCGGTCGTCCTCCTGCTCCACCAGCGCGGCCAGATCGATCTGGACGCCCCGGTGGGCACGTACTGGCCGGAGTTCAAGGCCGCCGGCAAGGAGCGCGTCCTGGTGCGCCAGGTCCTCGCGCACCGCGCGGGGCTGCCGGTGCTGGACCGCCCGCTCACCCCCGCCGAGGCCATCGACACGGTCAGCGGACCGGCCGCGATCGCCGCCCAGCGGCCCGCCTGGGAGCCCGGTACCGACCACGGCTACCACGCGCAGACCTACAGCTGGCTGCTCTCCGAGCTGGTCCGCAGGGTCACCGGGCGGACCATCGGCCGCTGGGTGGCGGAGGAGATCGCCCGCCCGCTCGGCCTCGACTTCTGGATCGGGCTGCCGGCCGACGAGGCCCACCGCGTCGGCCGGCTCGGCCCGGTGGAGGAGCCGCCCTCGGCCCCGGGGCTCACCCTGCGCCCCAAGCGGTCGGTCTCCGACGCCTACCGCGACCCCGGCTCCCTCACCCGGCGCGCCTTCGGCGCGATCGACCCGCTGCCCGACGAGAACGACCCCGCCCACCGCGCCGCCGAACTCCCCGCGTCCGGCGGGATCTCCACCGCCCGCGCCCTCGCCCGCTTCTACGCGGCCACCATCGGCGAGGTCGACGGCGGCCGGCGGCTCTTCGCGCCCGCCACCCTCACCCTCGCCCGCACCGAGGAGTCGGCGGGCCCGGACCGCGTCCTGGTCGTGCCCACCCGCCTCGGCCTCGGCTTCATGCTGCACGGCGCCGCCGCCCCGCTGCTGGGCCCCGGCTCCTTCGGCCACCCCGGCCGGGGCGGCTCCCTCGGTTTCGCCGACCCCGAGTCGGGTGTCGCCCTCGGCTATGTAACCAATGGCCTGCGGAAAGGAGTTACCGCAGATCCGCGTGCCCAGGCGCTGATCCGCGCGGTACGTTCGGCCCTATGACAGATTCGCTGAAACGTTTCGAGGGATACGGGGTACTGATCACGGGCGCGGCCCGGGGGATCGGCGCGGCCACCGCGCGCCGGCTCGCCGCCGAGGGGGCGCGGGTCCTGGTCAGCGATCTGGACGCGGAGGCGGCGGCGAAGACCGCGGCCGGCATCCCCGGCGCCGGGGCCATCGGCTGCGATGTGGCCGACCGCGCCCAGGTGGAGGCGGCGGTCGCCGCCGCCGTCGAACGCTTCGGCTCCCTGGACGTCCTGGTCAACAACGCCTTCCACTGTGCCACGGACACCCCCCGCATCGAGGACCAGCCGGACGACACCTGGCAGCGGGATCTGGACATCGTGCTGACCGGCGCCTTCCGCTGTGTCCGGGCCGCGATGCCGCATCTGGAGTCCTCGGGCCGGGGCGCGATCGTCAACATCGGCTCCGTGAACGCCGAGATGGACTTCGACGGCCACTCCTACAGCGCCGCCAAGGCGGGCCTGGCCTCCTTCACCCGCACCCTCGCGGGCGATGTGGGACCGCGTGGCGTACGGGTCAACCAGATCAACCCCGGCACCATCCGCACCCGGGCCTGGGCCGGTCAGGAAGAGGCCCTGGAGGAGGTCGGCCGGAGGGTCTATCCGCTCGGCCGGGTCGGCGAGCCGGAGGACATCGCCGCCGCGGTCGCCTTCCTGGCCTCGCGCGACGCCGCCTGGATCACCGGGACGACGCTGCGGGTGGACGGCGGGGTGCTCGCGGTGAACACGGCGTTCCGCGCCATCCTGGGCGAGTCGGAGTAACGGCCCCGGGGGCCCCTCGGCGCGGCGCCCCCGGACCGTCCGGGGACGGTCCGGGGGCGCCGGGGGATCACGGGGGTCCGGCGCCCGAGGACGCCGGACCGGGATCAGCGGACGTCGACGAAGTCGCCGGTGGAGCTGATGCCCTGGGTGGTGGAGTTGCCGGCGAAGCTGTAGCGGTAGGTCCCGTCGGAACCGGCCTTCACCGTGGTCTTGAGATGGCCCTTCTTGTCCGTCTTCACCGTCTTGACGGTGGTGTAGGACGCGGCGCCCTTCTTCTTGAACTGGAGCTTCACGGCCTGGCCGGTGTAGCCGGCGTACCGGTCGGTGTCCCAGTTGGCGCGGGTCAGGGCGCCGGTGACGGTCAGGGTCTTGCCCTTCTTCACCGGCTCCGGCGCGGCGTTGACCGTGAGCTTGGCCGCGCGCTGGAGGTTGACCGACTTGACCTTGGGCTTGATGAGGTAGTTGCCGTCCTTGGCGACCGCGCCCACCGCGAACTTCCAGGCCCCGGCCTTGGCGTTGGACTGCTTCCTCGGGTCGAGGGTGATGCTCAGCTCGCAGGTGACCGTGGTGCCCGTGCCGCAGGAGACGCCCTGCTGGTCGGAGTCGACGAAGTCGGTGGGCTCCGCGAAGTCGCTGCCGCGCCAGATGGCCGTGTGCGCCTCCACGATGCCGGAGTTGTCGCCGGCGGTGAACGTGACCGTGAACTTCTTCTTGGCGGAGGTGCCCAGCACCATCGACTTGCCGCCGTTGAGCACGATGTTCGAGATCTTCGTGTTGCCGTAGGACTCGTCGCCCGAGGCCGGCACCGCGAAGGCGGCCGGACCCGAGCCGGGCTTCTCGTCGGCGTGCACGGCCGGGGCGGCCAGTCCGGTGAGGGCGACGGCACCGGTCACCACGGCGGCGGAAACACGAAAGCGCATGTAATTCCCCGAAATGAGAGAGAGGCGGCCCTCCGGGGCGCGTGTGTCCCCGGAGGGCCGTGTGGTCGGTGAGCCCGAAGGGCCCACCCCTGGAGACACGGGAGTCGCGCGAATGGTTGTACGCGCCTGTCCGATCACCCGGTGATCCCGGGTTCCCGGCGGGCCGTCACCCCGCCGGGCGCTCCCGCACATCGGCCAGCGTGCCCCCGGCCTGCGCGATCAGGGTCCCGGGGTCGAGCGGGAAGACCGTGTGCGGGGTTCCGGCCGCCGCCCACACCACCGGGTGCTCCAGCAGCGCCCGGTCGGCCAGCACCCGGGTCGGGGTGAGATGCCCGAAGGGCGGTACGCCACCGATCGCGTACCCGGTCGTCCGCCGCACCAGCGCCGCGTCGGCCCGGGTGACGGACGCGGCGCCCAGCTCCTTCCGCACCCGCTCCGGATCGACCCGTGAGGAGCCGTCCAGCAGGACCAGGACCGGGTCGCCGTCGGCCTCGAAGATCAGCGATTTCACGATCTCGCTGACATCGCAGCCGACGGCGGCGGCTGCCTCGGCGGCGGTGCGGGTGGCATCCGGGAAGCGGCGGACCGGGACATCGAGTCCCCGCTCGCGCAGGGCCTCGGCGAACAGGGGGTGGGCATCGGTGTGCTGAGCGCTCATGGCCCCGAGGCTAGGTCGTCTCTTTCGGATCGTGCCAGGGCTCGCGAGCCCCGGCACCGCGCCCCGCCGCGCTGTCGTCGGTCGCCGGTGCTCCGCGTGGGCTCCCTCCTCCGCCTCGCGATCCACGGCACCGGACCCCGCTCACCGATCCGGCCCGATCCGAAAGAAACTCCCCAGCGGCGCTCCGGGGTCCCGGGCACCCGGCTTCACGACGGGCGCGGCTCACGACAAGCGCCCGGCCCACGGTGGTTCAGCGGGCGTTGAGCACCTTCGCGACCACCGGCCCGGCGGCGTCCCCGCCGCGCCCGCCCGACTGCACCACGGCGGCGGCCGCCAGATCGTCGGCGTACCCCGTGAACCAGCTGTTGGACTTGCCCTGGCCGTCCACCTCGGCCGAGCCGGTCTTCGCGCCCTTGTCGCCGGTCACCGCCGCCATGGCCTTGCGTCCGGTCCCCTCGCCCCGGGTGGACGCGCCCATCAGGTCCCGCAGGCCGCTCGCGACGGGGCCCGGCAGCGGGTCGGCCGTGGCCAGTTCGCGGCCGTCCAGGGAGGCGGGCACCAGCACCGGCTGCTTGAAGGCGCCGTTCTTCGCGGTCGCGCTGACGGACGCCATGGTGAGCGCGTTCATCGTGATCCGGCCCTGGCCGATGTACGAGGCGGCGGTCTCGGTGCCCGTCGACTCCGGCACACTGCCGTCGAAGCTCGCGACCCCGGTCCGCCACTCGCGCCCGATGCCGAAGTACGTGCTCGCGGTCTCGGCGAGCGCGGTGTCCCGCTTGCCCTCGCCCAGCGGGGTGACCGCCTTGATGAAGGTGGTGTTGCAGGAGCGCTGGAAGGCCTGCCGGAAGGTGGGCTTCTCGATCTCGAACTTGTTCAGGTTCTGGAAGGTGGCGCCCGCCCACTGCACGGTGGCCGGGCACTCCACCGAGGAGTCCGGCCCCTTGACGGCGCCGTTGTCGAGCATCATCGCCGCCGTGACGATCTTCATGGTGGAGCCGGGCGCCTGGGTGCCGAGCATCGCCGTGTTGTAGCCGGACGCCGGGCTGTTGGCTATCGCCCGTATCTCGCCCGTGCTGGGCTTGACCGCCACCGCCGACGCCTGGCCGTGCTTCTTCACCGCCCGCTCGGCCGCCGCCTGGACCTCCGCGTCGAGGGTGGTCGTCAGGGTGCCCTCCTTGCCCTTGCTCAGGGTGAGCAGGGTCTGGTCCGCCACCCCTTCCCGGGTGGAGGAGATCACCAGCTCGCTGCCGGGGGTGCCGCCGGCCTCCTTGCCGTACTTCTCGCGCAGGGCGGCCAGCACGGGCCCGAGGGAGGGGTGCTTCTTCTCGGTCAGCTCACGCCCCTGGTGGTCCACGGCCCTGACCGGCGGCGCGGCGGACTCGTCCGTCAGGAGCGAGGTGGTCGCCGTCAGCCGGGGATGCACCACGGACGGCTTCCAGTCGACCAGCGGCCGGCCGGTGGTCCTCCCGCGCACCACGGTCAGTTCGGAGCTGTACGACAGGGGCTTGCTGCCGCCGTCGAACGACACGGTCGCCTTCACCGTGAAGGGCACCTTCGGGCCGGCCGGGGTCCCCGGGGTGATCACGGCCCGGGAGACCTTGGCCTTGGTGCGGAAGCCGGTGACATGCGGCTCGGCCTCCACCGGCTTGTTGGTCAGCTGGGCCGCCTCGGGCCCCCGGCCCTCGGCCCACGCGGTGAGGAAGGCGCCGGCCGCCCGGTCGGTCTCCTCGGGGGTGACCGGACCGGTCAGGATCTTCTCCGGCGCCGGCCCGTCGTCGCCCCCGCCGCTCAGCATGGTGTAGCCGCCGTACCCCACGCCGCCCGCGACGGCCAGAAAGACGCCGCCGATGATGGCGACTTTCGCTCCACTGCGCATGGCCCGCAGTCCCCTCCTCAGCAACCGGCCCTTCTTGAACGCGTTCAAGCAGGCATTCCGCCCTGAACCCTACGGGACGGGAGCGAGCCGGGGACCCGCTTGTTACGGGACCGGGACGTATGCGCCACGGGTCCTCCGGCGTGCCTGACCGCCCGTCACCCCGCACCTGTCGGAATATGGCCAAATGGCGAAAACGATGACGAAGGGCGAGTGGCACGCGTTTGTCTCCGAGGGCACCCGTACCGCGAAGCTCTCGACCGTACGGGCCGACGGCAGCCCGCACATCGCTCCGGTGTGGTTTCTGCTCGACGGGGACGAACTGGTGCTCAACACCGGCAAGGAGTCGGTCAAGGGCCGCAATCTGATCAGGGACGGCAGGGTCGCCATCTGTGTGGACGACGAACAGCCCCCCTTCAGCTTTGTGACGCTCCAGGGCCAGGCGGAGGTGAGCGAGGACCCGGAACAGGCCCGGCACTGGGCCACCCGGATCGCGGAGCGCTATCTCGGCGAGGAGCTGGCCGAGCGGACCGGGGAGCGCAACAGCGGGCCCGGCTCCCTCACCGTGCGGGTCCGGGTCAGCAGGGCCGTGGCGGTCGCCGGGCTCACCGACTGAGCGGACCGCCTGCCGGAGCCGGAGCCGGCCCGGCCCGGCTCAGGCTCCGGCTCCGGCTCAGACGATGTGCGCGTACTTCGGGTTCGGGCCGAACTCGTTGTCGTTCACCTGGCCGTCCAGGAGGTTGAAGACGAAGATCACGGTCGGACCGGCGATCGGGATGAACGAGATCAGATACCACCAGCCCGAGAGACCGATGTCGTGCAGCCGGCGCACCGTCACCGCGAGGCTGGGCAGACCGATGGCCAGGGCGTAGAGCACGGTGAGGACCGGCGGCTCCCAGAGCACGATGTCCAGCGCCAGCAGCGGGATCGCGGTCACCGTCGCCCACAGCGTGAACATCCAGAACTCCTTGCGGCGCGCCCGCCCCCGGAACGTCGCGTACTTCTTCAGGACATCGAGATACCAGTGCACCGCGCCCCCAAGGCTTCGAGTGGTCAACCCGTCCTCATGGAGCAGGGTCAGGGCGCAGAACGTATGTCTCTTGATCAGTTCCGGTCAAACGACATACGTCATACCCAGGTGTCCAGCCACATCCGGTCGCGCCACTCCTCCATCGGGATCGGTGTCCCGGTGTAGAGCGGGTGGAAGTAGATGAAGTTCCAGACGATCAGCAGCACCAGCACCCCGGAGCCGATCGCGCCGATCGCGCGCCGCCGCTCGTCGGAGCCGGGCGGGCCCAGCATCGCGCCGATCATCATCGCCACCGCCAGACAGAGGAACGGCACGAACACCACGGCGTAGAAGAGGAAGATCGTGCGCTCCTGGTACAGGAACCACGGCACCCACCCGGCGGCGACCCCGCAGGCGATGGCGCCCGCCCGCCAGTCCCGCCGGAAGAACCAGCGCCACAGGATGTAGCCGAGCGCGAAACACGCGGCCCACCACAGCAGCGGGGTCCCCAGCGCGAGCACCTCGCTCGCGCACTTGTCCGCCGCGTCGGAGGGGCAGCCGTCCTTGCCCGCCGGCGGGTCCTCGTAGAAGTACGAGACCGGGCGGCCGAGAACGATCCAGCTCCACGGGTTGGACTCGTACATGTGGCCGGACTTCAGATTGACGTGGAAGTTGTAGACCTCGGTCTCGTAGTGCCAGAAGCTGCGCAGCGGGGCCGGCACCCAGCTCATCGAGAACTGCGGCAGATCGATCTGCCCCAGCAGCGGCAGCGTCACACTGTCGGGCGAGAGCCCGGCGCGCTTGTCGGCCCAGCCGCGGTGGTACCCCTTGTCCGTGGCGAACCAGCCCGACCACGACACCATGTAGGTGGCGAGCGCCACCGGCACCGTGGAGACGAAGGCCGGCACCAGGTCCTTGCGCAGCACCGCCCGGTACGGCCGCACCGCGCCCGCCGTCCGCCGGGCCGCGACATCCCACAGCACCGCCATGACACAGAACGCGGCCATCACATAGAGGCCGTTCCACTTGGTGCCCGCCGCCAGGCCCAGCATCACCCCGGCGGTGATCCGCCAGGGCCGCCAGCCGAGCCGCAGCCCCTCGGCGATGTCCGCGTCCGGCCGCAGCACCCCCTCCTCGTCCTCGGGGAGCGCCGCCGCGAGCCGCCGCCGTGCCCAGTCCCGGTCGACGACCAGCGCCCCGAAGGCCGCCAGCACGAAGAACATCAGCACCAGGTCGAGCAGGGCCGCCCGGCTCATCACGAAGTGCAGCCCGTCGACCGCGAGCAGCGCGCCCGCCAGACAGCCGAGGAAGGTCGAGCGGAACAGCCTGCGGCCGATCCGGCAGACCATCAGCACCGAGAGCGTCCCGAGCACCGCGACCATGAAACGCCAGCCGAAGGGCGTGAAGTCGAAGAGCTTCTCCCCGATGCCGATGATCCACTTGCCGACCGGCGGGTGGACCACATAGCCGGGGTCGACGGGGACCTCGACGGCGGAGGGATTGCCGAGGATCTTCTTGTCGATGTCCTTCGGCCAGTGCCCCTCGTACCCCTGGTTGATCAGGGCCCAGGCGTCCTTGGCGTAGTACGTCTCATCGAATATCACCGCGTCGGGCTTGCCCAGGTTCCAGAACCGGAGCACCCCCGCGACCAGCGCCACCAGCAGCGGCCCCAGCCAGGCGGAGGCCCGCAGCAGCGGGGCGGCCACCGCCGGGGCGATGCCGAAGACGGGCCAGAGCCGCTCGGACGGGCGGTTGAAGGGGGGGACCAGGCGTTCGCGCAGCCCGATCACGGACGGGGGCGCATAGCCGAATCTGCGCAGCCGGTGCTGCCAGCCGGAGGGCTGCTGCTCGGCGTCCCTGCCCTGGTGGGTCTGTGGCGCGGTACTGGTCACCGCGCCATCGTAGGGAACGTCCGTGCGCGAGGTGTGCTTCCGTCCCCACTCCGGCCGTCCGGAGCCGTCCGCGAACCCGGCGGGAGCCCGCCCCGGGGCGCGGGACCCCGGCGGGGCCGGAGCCCGCCCCGGCCCTGGGACAATGGCGTACGTGACCACTGACCAGCCCCGCGACACGCCCCCCGGCCCCACCGCCCCCACCCCCGGGGCAGGTCTGCTGATCCTCGCCGGCACCCCGATCGGCGATGTCGCCGACGCCCCGCCCCGGCTCGCCGCCGAGCTGGCGGGCGCCGATGTCGTCGCGGCCGAGGACACCCGGCGGCTGCGCCGTCTCACCCAGGCGCTCGGCGTCCACACCTCCGGCCGGGTCGTCTCCTACTTCGAGGGCAACGAGTCCGCCCGTACGCCGGAGCTGGTCGACGCCCTCGCCGGCGGCGCCCGGGTGCTGCTGGTCACCGACGCGGGGATGCCCTCCGTCTCCGACCCCGGCTACCGGCTGGTCGCCGCCGCCGTCGAGCGGGACATCAGGGTCACCGCCGTCCCCGGACCCTCCGCCGTGCTCACCGCGCTCGCCCTCTCGGGGCTCCCGGTGGACCGCTTCTGCTTCGAGGGCTTTCTCCCCCGCAAGGCCGGTGAGCGGCTGACCCGGCTCCGCGAGAACGCCTCAGAGCGCCGCACCCTCGTCTACTTCGAGGCCCCCCACCGACTGGACTACACCCTCACCGCAATGGCCGAAGTGTTCGGAGCGGATCGCCGGGCCGCCGTCTGCCGTGAGCTGACCAAGACCTACGAGGAGGTCAGGCGCGGGCCGCTGGCCGAGCTGGCCGCCTGGGCGGCGGAGGGGGTGCGCGGCGAGATCACCGTCGTGGTCGAGGGCGCGCCCGCCCCCGGACCCGGCGATCTCGGCCCGGAGGAACTGGTGCGCCGGGTACGGCTGCGCGAGGAGGCGGGGGAGCGCCGCAAGGAGGCCATCGCGGCGGTCGCCGCCGAGGCCGGTGTGCCCAAGCGCGAGGTGTTCGACGCCGTCGTCGCGGCAAAGAATTCGGCGCCGCCCGGCCCCTGAGACGGTAAAGGTCTACCGTGGAAAGCAAAGGGAAGACCGGGTTCGGGGCCCCTTGGGCATGGGAAGCCCAAAGAGCCCTCCATTATTCGACAGCGCTGATGCGCTCCCGCCGGAATGGGCGTCCACTGGGTCAGTGGAAAGGAGCTGGCATGAGTGAGATCACGGGCACCGCCAAGGTCCACGAGGCATATGCCTTCTGCTGCATGCGCTGCGGACACGGCTGGGAGCAGGCGTACGAGATCGAGCACCACATCGACGCGTCCGGCCGTGAGTATGTCGTCTACAAGGCGGACGGCCGGCGGGTCCCTTCCCCGCTGTCGAGCCCGACCTGTCTGAACTGCGGGGGGCATGTCGTCCGGATCATGAAGGCCGGGCAGGTCTCGAACGTGCGGGAGCTGACGGAGCGGTTCGAGAGCCCGGCGCGCATCACCCACCCCACCCGGAGCAGGAAGCCGAAGCCGAAGCCGGCGGCCGGGCCGGGGGAGGAGACGGACGCCAAGCCGCACCACCACTGGCATCTGTCGGACCTCCTCCACCCCTTCCAGCGGAGGTAGGCACGGCCGGCGGGGGCAGGGCCGGCCCCGGGGCGGGCCGCCGCCCGGCCCCGGGAGACGGGCGGCCCGGCCGTTCACCGAGGTGAAGCCGTGGGCGCGGGCCTCGTAGGATCGCGCCCATGACGAAGTCCACCCCGCCGCCACTGCCCGAACCGCTCCGGGTCGAGGTCGCCGACTCCCACACCCACCTGGACATGCAGGAGGGCACGGTGGAGGAGGCGCTCGCCAGGGCCGCGGCCGTGGGGGTGACCACCGTCGTCCAGGTGGGCTGCGACATCGAGGGCTCCCGCTGGGCCGCCCGGACCGCCGCCGAGCACGCCGCGGTGCACGCGTCGGTCGCCCTGCACCCCAACGAGGCCCCGCGCATCGTCCTCGGCGACCCGGACGGCACCGCCCGGCAGGGCGTCCGCGAGGCCGGGGGCGAGTCGGCGCTCGACGACGCCCTCGCCGAGATCGACGCGCTGGCGGCGCTGGCGCAGGTCCGCGCGGTCGGCGAGACCGGCCTCGACCACTTCCGGACCGGCCCCGAGGGCATCGCGGCGCAGGAGCGCTCCTTCCGCGCCCATATCGAGATCGCGAAACGGCACAACAAAGCACTGGTCATTCACGACCGGGACGCCCACGCCGATGTTCTGCGGATACTCGCCGAGGAAGGCGCGCCGGAACGCACGGTGTTCCACTGCTTCTCCGGGGACGCGGACATGGCCCGGGTCTGCGCGGCGGCGGGCTATTACCTGTCCTTCGCGGGCAATATGACCTTCAAGAACGCCCAGCCGCTGCGCGACGCCCTCGCCGTCGCCCCGCGCGAACTCGTCCTGGTGGAGACGGACGCGCCCTTCCTCACCCCGGCGCCGTACCGAGGACGGCCCAACGCGCCCTATCTGATTCCGGTGACGCTGCGGGCCATGGCCCGGGTCAAGGGGCTGGACGAGGACACCATGGCGGAGGCGGTGGCGGCGAACACGGCCGAGGCGTTCGACTACTGAGCGCCCGCTCCGCGCCGGGGGTCCGCGACACCGTGTGACCGGCTCGCTTTGGAGAGTCACCGTCCGCTCCGATAGCGTCCGGGCCGCAGGGCCATCGGTCCGACCGGACCCGGACCTTACGGAGCGAGCGTCGTGAACGATCCCAGCGGCTTCAGCGGCTTCAGCGGCTTCAGTGGCACCCGGCCCGGCGTACCCGCCCGGGGCGCGACGCACGCCGACCCGTACACCGACGCGTACCGCCCCGACGAGCCGCACCCCGGGCCGTACGCGGACCCGTACGCCGAGACGCGGGCGCGGGGCCGCGGATACGGCCGGCTCCACGAGGGCCGGGAGGAGCACGGGGGCCACGGGGAACACGAGGGGCACGGGGGCCATCCGCCCTTCCCGCGCCAGAGCGGCCCCCGCCCGGCGCCCGCCGCCCCGGGCCCGTACACCCCGCCACTCGGAACGCTCCCGTACGGAACCCCCTCCTACGAGCCGTTCGAGCTGTACGAGCCGTACGAGTCATATGCGCCCGATGTGCCGGACGTGCCGGACGTGCCGGATGTACCGGAGGCACCCTGGCGGCCGTACCGGACCGGCGAGCCCGAGCCCCAGGGGCTGTACGGGTTCCGTGAGCCGTACGAGCCGTACCCGGGGCCGCTGGGCGACCCGCACCCCGGCCGGGCCGCGACCGCGACCGCCGGTGACACGGCGGCGGCGGCCGGTCGCGGCAGACGGCGGCGCCCCGCCCCCGGCCCCGACACCGCGGGTCTGCGCGGGCTCGTCCCCCGCGCCCTGGTCGTCGTCTTCCTCGCGGGCGGCACCTCGGCCTTCGTCGCCAGCGACAAGGCCGTCCGCCTCACCGTCGACGGCCGGCCCCGCACCCTCCACACCTTCGCCGACAGCGTCCAGGAGCTGCTGGACGACAGCGGTGTCGGCGTCGGCGCGCACGACCTCGTGGCCCCCGCCCCCGGCACGGAGCTGACCAGCGGCGATGAGATCGTCGTCCGCTACGGCCGGCCCGTGACCCTGACTCTCGACGGTCACCGCCACCGGGTCTGGACCACCGCCCGCACCGTCGGGGGCGCCCTGCGCCAGCTCGGTGTCCGGGCCGACGGCGCCTTTCTCTCGGCCTCCCGCTCGGCCGCGATCTCCCGCGAGGGCCTCGCCCTGGACGTCCGCACCGAGCGCACCGTGACCTTCATGGCGGACGGCCGCGAGCACACCGTCCGCACCAACGCCGCGACCGTCGCCGAGGCGCTGACCGAGGCCGGGATCGCCCTCGGGGCCCAGGACACCACCTCCGTACCGCCCGGCGGATTCCCCCGCGACGGCCAGACCGTCTCCGTCCTGCGGATCACCGGCACCCGCGAGGTCCGGGAGGAGTCCATCCCCTTCGAGACGGTGACCTCCGCCGACCCGACTCTCTACCGGGGCACCGAGATCGTCTCCCGGCAGGGCGTGCCGGGCGTCCGCCGGGTCACCTACGAGCTGCGCACCGTGAACGGGGTCCGCCAGCGCCCGAGGAAGATCGCCGACGAGGTGGTGCGCCGTCCCGTCACCCAGCGCGTGCTGTCCGGCACCGCCCCCACCCCCCGGTCGGTGCCGGGCGCCGACGGGCTGAACTGGAGCGCGCTGGCCCGGTGCGAGTCCGGCGGCCGGCCCGCCGCCGTCGACTCCTCCGGTGCCCACGGCGGGCTCTACCAGTTCGACACCGGCACCTGGCGCGCCCTCGGCGGCCGGGGGCGCCCCCAGAACGCGCCCGCCGAGGAGCAGACCTACCGCGCGAAGAAGCTCTACATCCAGCGCGGCACCGCCCCCTGGCCCCACTGCGGCGACCGGCTCCACGGGTAGCGCCGCGGCGCGCCGCACCGCGGCCGGAGCCCCGGCCACGGCCCCGTACGCTGTATCGGTGAGCACCACTGAGCCCTCCGACGTACTCCTCGGCCCCGCCGACATCCGCGAACTCGCCTCGGCGCTGGGAGTCCGCCCCACCAAGCAGCGCGGCCAGAACTTCGTCATCGACGCCAACACCGTCCGCCGCATCGTGCGCACCGCCGGTGTCCGCGAGGACGATGTGGTCGTGGAGGTCGGGCCCGGGCTCGGCTCGCTGACCCTGGCGCTGCTGGAGGCGGCCGACCGGGTCGTCGCCGTCGAGATCGACGACGTGCTGGCGTCGGCGCTGCCCGCCACCATCCTGGCGCGGCTGCCCGGACGGGTCACCCGCTTCTCGCTGGTCCACTCCGACGCCATGCGGGTCGACACCCTGCCCGAGGAGCCGACCGCGCTGGTCGCGAACCTCCCGTACAACGTCGCCGTGCCGGTGCTGCTGCACATGCTCGACCGCTTCCCGACCATCGAACGCACCCTGGTGATGGTGCAGGCCGAGGTCGCCGACCGGCTCGCGGCGGCGCCGGGGAACAAGGTGTACGGCGTGCCGTCGGTCAAGGCGAACTGGTACGCGGAGGTCAAGCGCGCCGGGTCCATCGGGCGGAATGTGTTCTGGCCCGCGCCGAACGTCGACTCCGGACTGGTCTCCCTGGTCCGCCGCGATCCGCCGGAGACCACCGCCACCAAGGCCGAGGTCTTCGCCGTCGTGGACGCCGCCTTCGCCCAGCGCCGCAAGACCCTGCGCGCCGCGCTGGCCGGCTGGGCCGGCTCCCCGGCGGCGGCCGAGGCGGCGCTCGTGGCGGCCGGGATCTCGCCGCAGGCTCGTGGAGAGGCGCTGACCGTGGAAGAGTTCGCACGGATCGCGGAGGCGAAGGCGCAGTCATGAGCGGAGGCAAGGCGTGAGCAGCGTTACGGTACGGGTGCCGGCGAAGGTCAATGTGCAGCTGGCGGTGGGCGCGGCGCGCCCCGACGGCTTCCACGACCTGGCCAATGTCTTTCTCGCGGTCTCCCTCTTCGACGAGGTGACGGTCCGCCCGGCGGACTCCCTCACGGTCACCTGCGAAGGCCCCGACGCTGGACAGGTCCCCCTGGACCCCACCAACCTCGCGGCCCGCGCGGCCGTGCTGCTGGCCGAGCGCCACGGGCTCGCCCCCGATGTGCACCTCCACATCGCCAAGGACATCCCCGTCGCCGGCGGGATGGCGGGCGGCAGCGCCGACGGCGCCGCCGCGCTGCTGGCCTGCGACACCCTGTGGGGCCTCGGCTCCACCCAGCAGGAGCTGCTGGAGATCTGCGCCGAGCTGGGCAGCGATGTGCCCTTCAGCCTGGTGGGCGGGGCGGCGCTCGGCACCGGCCGGGGGGAGCTGCTCACCCCGCTGACGGTCGGCGGGGACTTCCACTGGGTGTTCGCCGTCGCCGACGGAGGGCTGTCGACCCCGGCGGTGTACGGGGAGTTCGACCGGCTCACCGCCGGGGTGAGCGTGCCCGAGCCGGAGCCGTCGGCCGATCTCCTCCGCGCGCTGAGCACCGGTGACACCCTCGCGCTGGCGGCGGCGCTCACCCACTCCAACGACCTCCAGCCGGCGGCGCTCTCACTGCGCCCCTCTCTCGCCGAGACGCTCGGGGCCGGGCTGTCGGCGGGTGCGCTCACCGGTCTGGTCTCCGGTTCGGGCCCCACCACGGCCTTCCTCGCGGCGGACGCCGAGGCCGCGCGGTCGGTCGCGAAGTCCCTGACCGAGTCCGGCACCTGCCGCACGGCCCGGGTGGCGTCGTCACCGGTGCCGGGGGCCGTGGTCGTCCGCTAGGGAGTTTCTTTCGGATCGGGCCGGATCGGTGAGCGGGGTCCGGTGCCGTGGATCGCGAGGCGGAGGAGGGAGCCCACGCGGAGCGTCGGCG